>DASZFH010000228.1:0-3991 GCA_035939985.1 Candidatus Dormiibacterota bacterium | reverse complement strand
TTAGCCGGTTGGGCCGGAGATTGTGGCCAGATAAGGGCAGATCATCGAGGCGCCGTTGATGTCCTTCACCGCGGCGGAGATGGTCAGCGTGTAGCTCGCCTTTGGGATCAGGTTAACGGCGGTCTTGAGGGTCAGGATCCTGCTGTTGTAAGTCGGGGTCAGATCGATTGGACGACCGTCAGCGCCCGTCAGGGTGGTTGCTCCGGCAATGCTGCCAGGCTCCAGGTCTGAGTCGAACGTGACCAGGATCTGGTTATGGGTGATCGAGAACGCCACCACCGTCGGCCCTCGACCCAACGGCGTTTCGGGGCCGGCCTGGGACTGGTCGATGACGAACTTCCCAGATGAGGCATCCCTGGTCAGGAGGAGGTTTTCATCGAAAAATGACGTCTCCCGTCCGTTCTTGGACAGGACCAGGCGGACCGTATAGCGGAGCGTCGATGAATCCACGATTTCCGCCAGAACGACGTAGTACCTGGTCAGACGGGAGTCGCTGTTGACCAGCAGGCGGGCCGTGGTGGCGGTGTAGGCCAATTTGCCCGAGGCGTCGAGGAATTGATCGGCAGTGTCGGCCGTCCCACCGATGCGTGCGGCCATAAAGCGTGAGAGGACGTCGCCGCCCTCCGCCAGGGGACCTCCGCCACTGAGCAGGGCGAGACTGTCGACTCGGACCTGCGAGCCGCGGAGGTAGGCGAACTTGGTGTTGTCCGGCGCCCAGCTCAGGCCTGAAAAAGGCTGGGAATCAAGCTTGATCGGGGGTCCCCCGCCATTCTTGAGGGCCCAGAGCGTGAAGCCATCCGCTGCCAGCAACTGGCGGTCGGACGACCAGGCCAGATCGATCCCCGCTCCCGCCTGCAACGAGAGGTCCGACAGTGAGGCGATCTGGACGGGGTTTGCTCCGCGAGGATCGGAAACGGAGATTCCGGAGGGAGTGACGTACCCCACCTCGGATGAGTCAGAGGACCAGGCAAGGCCGTTGGGCGAAACCGCGGTCACCGCGATCGAGGGCTGGGTTGTCTCTGCCGAGCTGAGGTCGATCAGGTGAAGGACGGCGTCGCTGGTGGAGTAGATCAGGTGCGAGGCGTCCGGGCTCAACCAGGCGGCCGTGGCGGGCTGAGGCAAGGAAGCAAGTTGCGAGGTTCCCGCGAAGGTAGGACCCCATCCCGATGCCACGATCGCGTTGCCATCGACCACCACCATTCGGGTGGTTGCGGGGGTGGTAGTCGCCGGCTGTCCGGTCGGCGTTGGGGTAGCGGCGGTGCGGGCTGCGGTCGCGAGCCCACCGCTTGAACCAGGTCCAACCTGCCAGCCGATGGCGCGAATCGGAACGTTTTGGACAACGCTGTTGAGCTTCCCGTCCGCCCCGATGAACCCGGCGCTGGTATCAGAGCCGTAAGCCACTGAGACGCCGTCCGGGGCTACCGCGATTCGGGTGACGCCGGTTGGACCCGCAGACCCGAAGGGCTTGGGATAGGTCTGCAATTGCCCACCGTCGTCGACGTAAAAGAGGGTGGAGCCGTCCGCTGACCAGACCGGGGCAACCGCGCTCGCGTTGCCCACCAATACGTCATTGGTTACGGCGAGCTGCTGTGGTGCGGGCTGGGTTATGAAAACCAGGGGTGGGGTTGTCGCTAAGGCCTGATTGCTGGCCGTTTCCGCCCCGCTCCCGATCTGGACGGTGTATTGGGTGTTCGGAGCCAGAGTGCCGCCTTGCGGTCGGATGGTCAACTTGGAGGCGGTTGTCCATTCGTAGCTGACCTGAGTGGCGGGTTGGATGGTCAGTGCCTTCTGGACCGAGGCTTGGTTCATGGCCTGTCCAAACTGGAGAACGATGGGAGTTTCCACAGCAACCTTCTGCGTGTCACCGACCTTGAGCTGGACGGTCGGGGGTGAGTTCAAGTTGCCCAGGACCGACATCACGATCAGAGCCACGGCGGCCAATCCGGCGGTGGCTCCACCCCACGCGAGTCCGCCGGGTGAGACCAGCCGCCGCCACCAGCCCATTTTCGGCTCCGCCAGGTTCCAGGCCAGTTCCATAACCTCGCGGCGGAGTGCGGACTTGAAAGCCGGATCAAGCGGCGGCTCCGGAGATTGCCGCTGCTGGAGCAGGCCGGCGATCTGAGCCAGTTCAGGATCCTCGAATAACATCTCTTCCACTTCTGGGTCCCAGTGCTCGTTCATCAGTTGATCGACCCCCAGGCTTCCAGCGGGCCAGCTTCGATTCGGAGCTTTGCAACTCCGCGATGAATAAGCAACTTGACCGCCCCTGGAGATCGGTTCATCGCGATCGCGATGTCTTCGATCTTGAGGTCCTCCTGGAACTTCAGCACCAGGGCTGTTCGCTGGGCGCGGGGCAGATCCTCAACGATCTGCCAGATCGCGCGGAGCTGGTCCTTGCGGGCTGCCACATCTGCCAGGTCGGGCCCGCTCTGGGCCAGGTCGTGCAATTCGTCAAGCTCAACGGTGGCGCGTGCGGAACGGTACCGATCGTGGACCGCATTCTGCGCGATCTGATACAGCCAGGCGGTAAAAGGACGCCCAGTGTCCTGGTAGCGGGGCAACCCTCGCAGCGCCTTGATGAAGACCTCGGAGGTCACATCCTCCGCGGCCGTTTGATCGCCTACTCGTGAATACACAAACCTATAAATCCTTGTGAAGTGCCGGTCGTACAACTCCCCAAAATGGGTTGGGTCGGCCTTGGCGAGCTCGACCAGTTCCCGATCGTCTTCGTAAGTTGGAAGCGAACTCACCTGCTGCTTCTAAACCTGAAACGGGCCAAGGGCGTCATCGGTTACGGTCCGCCATCGATCGACCCAAGTCTGGAACACAAGATTTCCTTATCTTGCCCGCTCAGACGCCTGCCTGTACCGCAAGCTCACACGCGTCAAGAGCGAATGCAGCGGTCCAGTCGGTCAGGACGGCTGCCGTCAACCAGAGCGAGATCACCTGTGAGCTCCCGTCCTCAATCGAACCCCTATAATTCAAACGCAGTGCCGACCGCCCCCGCGGTGACGCTTTCGGTCCCGTGATCGAGCGATACCTACCCCAAGCAATGCGGGCGATCTGGGCCGACCAGCGTCGCTTCGAACTCTGGCTACAAATCGAGATTCTCGCCTGTGAAGCCTGGGCTGAGTTGGGTCGCATACCAAAAGAGGCCTTGCCTGCCATCCGTCGGGCTGGATTCGAGATCGATCGCATCAAGGAGATCGAATCCACGGTCGGCCACGATGTCATCGCCTTTCTCACCTCTGTTGGAGAAACGATCGGCATCGAATCTCGTTACGTTCACCTTGGGCTGACCAGTTCCGACATTGTCGACACCGCGTTTGCTGTCCAGATTAAACAGTCAGCAGAAGTGATTTTGGCCGACCTCGCCGCCGTTCGCGAAGCCGCCGTGGCTCTGGCCATTCGCCATCGGCGCACGGTGATGATCGGACGCAGTCATGGAATTCATGCCGAGCCGATCACCTTTGGCTTCAAGGTCGCCGGATGGGTGGCTGAGCTGGACCGCGATTTGGAGCGCCTGGCCGCGGCTATGGATTCGGTTTCGGTGGGCAAGCTGAGTGGGGCCGTAGGGACTCACGCCACGGTTGATCCGCGGCTGGAGGAGTACGTTTGCCGGCACTTGGGAATCGGGGTCGATCCGGTCAGCACTCAGGTGGTTTCGCGGGATCGGCATGCCGCCTTCATGTCCACTCTGGCTTTGGCCGCCGGCACCCTGGAACGGATTGCGGTCGAGATCCGGCATCTTCAGCGAACCGAGGTAGGGGAAGCCTTGGAGCCTTTTGGTGCCGGGCAGAAGGGCTCGTCCGCAATGCCCCACAAGCGCAATCCGGTCTCCTGTGAGCAGATGTCCGGTCTCGCCCGCACCATCCGTGGGTATGCCGCGACCGCTCTTGAGAACGTCGCGCTCTGGCACGAGCGCGATATCAGCCATTCCTCGGCGGAGAGGATTATTTTCCCTGACGCTTGTGCGCTTCTGGACCATATG
>DASZFH010000227.1:0-2490 GCA_035939985.1 Candidatus Dormiibacterota bacterium | reverse complement strand
ACCGGTCGCCTGGGCAACCATGCCAGGAAACGAATCGGAAGGGCTCGGCGTCTTGGCCGCAGTGAATTCTGCCCCCCCGCTGACCAGGGCCGCAAGGGCCGAAGTCGGATGCTGCTTGACATACCGGTCCAAATCGCTCTGGTGGAGCCCGTCGATGGACAACAGAAGAACGTGTTTGGCGCTCGGATGGTTGTCGGCGGCCACCCCGATCGCGCCCGCCGCAATCGCGATGGCGATCACGCAGACCGCACCGATTAGGCGCAAAGGCTGTCGAGTCATGTTTCCTCCACTGAAATTCCTGAGCCCGACCGGGCGAGCAGGGCCCGATCGGGAGGCAACAGAACCCACGCTATTGGGCAAAGGTTATGAGACGCGACCCCAGGTGGTTATGGGTGAGCGATGGACCGGTTAAGCCGAGATTCACCGATTTGCGGCGAACGAATTGGGGTCCAGGTGCGTGAGATAGTGCTCTCACGCCGATTCCAGGGGCCCCCGGAAAATCGAAGATTTTCTGGGGATAAAGGACCGCAGTGATAATACCGAGCGCATTTGAACGAGGACCACAGAAGAGAGGGCGCTAGATTGCGTGCCTGGGCGCCAAGGCGTCGTCGTGGATCGGTGGATCTCGGTTAAGCCGAGTCTTCTCTCATCAATTCGCTGACGGTCACGAATTTCAACCCCTTGGCCCGCAAGCCCTGAATGATCGGGGCGAGGGCGGCACCCGTCGCCGGCGCGTTCGGTCCACCATGGCAGTGGAGAATGACGATGGACCCGGGTTGCGCGTGGGACAGAACAGTCGCGGTTACTGAGGCGGGACTGGGATTGAAAGCATCCGCGCCAGCCACATCCCCGGAAACCACGGTCATTCCCAACCCCCTGACCAGATCCACATCAGAAGCGGCGTCACAATCTCCGGGGAACCTGAAGAGGCGGGGCGTGACCCCTGTGGCCCTGATGATCATGTCCTGTGCCTGTTGGATTTCCGCGCTCTTGTCGGACGCCTGCCAGAGGCCATAGCAGGGCGTGTGGAAGGCCGCATGGTCGTAGGTGTGGTTACCCAATTCGACCAACGGATCCGCGGCCAGCGCCCGAGCCTGATCGGGATAGGCTCCAGTCCACAGGCCAGTCAGAAAGAAGGTCGCTGGGACCCTTTCCTTATCCAAGGTCTGAATGATCGAAGCGTCATACCAGCTCCGAACCTGCCCGTTGTGGAGTTGGGAGAGCATCCCGGGGGTCATATCCGCATCGAAGGTCAGTGCTATCGCGTTGCCTGCGCGAGATCCGTGAACGAGCGGAAAGGCGAGCGGGGTAGGGGCCTGGGCTGATAGCGGTGGCGCCGCCGGTGGCAATGTTGGGGCTGCCGTCAGCTGGTCAGCGATCGGAGTTGGAGCTATCGCGAGGGGCTGGGCAGGAATGAATTTGAGAGTGGAATTCCCTGACGCCACCATAAGGACGCAAAGTAACGCGAGCGGCAGCAACCCGGAGCGCCGCATGCCGGCCCGCGACAACTACCCGATCAGAAAGACATCCCCTGAAGTCTGCTCGACCAGGTGCCAGCCTAAGCTTGCACCGCCCACCACGCCCATGCCACTCCGCGCCCCTTGGCGCTCACGACCGTCAGACCTTCCGAGAACTCCCGACTCGCCACCGACGGCGAGAACGGCTTTCCTCTCCTCCATTCCCGCACTGTATTCCGATCCCCAGTCGTTGGCAATCCCCCGATTCCGCCCCGCTCACCGATAGCCCTGGTCCCGCAGACGCACTGCCATCGCCTCGTAGCTGGCGTCATCGTCAGGGGCCCAGGTTGCCAGGCCATCGACGTAGCGATTGAACATGCAGAAGGCGGCCGCAATCAGAACCGTGTCATGGATCTCCAAATCGCTGGCGCCATGGCTTCGTGCCAGGTCAACATCCTGGCTGCTGACCTGCCCTCCTCCCTCGCGAACGTTCCCGGCGATGCGGAGCAGAGCCTTCAACTTACTACCCACGGGCGCGGAGTCGAGATCGGTGCAGACCGCTTCCACCAGGCTTGAATCGTCGAGGTAAAGATCTGCGACAGCACCGTGGGAGCGCATGCAGAAGGCGCAGGCGTTACCCGCAGACACGTAGGCCGCGATCAGTTCTCGCTCACCCCGTGACAGGGTCGACTCCCCGCGTAGTAGAACCTCGGCCAACGCAAGCAACGGCGCCGCCGTCTGCGGTCGGAAGGCGAATAGAGACCGGATCCCAGGTATCCCGTCGGGCAAGTCGATGTGTGGCAAGTCAGAGTCTCCTTGACCTATCCAACTTCCCGGTGTGTGAGTTGGTTACGGCCGCGATCTTGGCAAGCCGGGATTCACCTATATTGCGCCGAGCGAATTACGGCTCAGGTGGGTGAGCGACCCTCAGATGTTCCGCCTATGACCACGAGCACTGACCAGATGTTCCGCGGATGACTACGCGCACTCACCGGATGTGGCCTAGCTTGATCACGTGGATTGGGGCGAGCTT
>DASZFH010000226.1:0-3285 GCA_035939985.1 Candidatus Dormiibacterota bacterium | reverse complement strand
CACGGCGCTTCCAGGGGCCCCTTCCGTGCACCTTTGGCTACGAAGCGATGGATCATTCGCTAGTCCTAGTTCGCGCCCGCCGAACCCACTGGACCCCGGAACCGGTGGCGGTCGACGTACGCAGGATGAGCTTCTTCGATCGATCTCCGTTCGTTGGCGGCGGTGGCCGCCTGGCCAATGCCTTCTTCGTCGAAGATGTCGACTACGGCTGGGGCCGGGGACATTCGGAGGCGGTGGCATGACGCGGCATCGGTATACCGGTGTATTGACGGTAATCGAGTTCAATTGGCCCAAATATCTGGCCGCTCTGGCAGCCCTTATGACCCTCATGGCAGCCCTGGAAACGCACCTGACAACTGCGGCCCTCCTTCTGTCTGCCATGGCAGCGACGGTCTGGTTGATGATGGCCTCGGTCTTGGCCTCGCATTGGATCTACGATCGCTCCGACCTCTATCGCCTGGGCTGGCTGGCCAACGTGCGGCCGGCGAAAGTCGAGCGTTGGGTCACCCTCAACGCTGGCTTCGACGAGACCGCATTGGGTCTTGCCCGACGGCTGCCGGGGAGGGGCGAGATGATCGATTTCCACGATTCCGAACTCATGAGCGAGGACTCGATCGCCCGTGCGCAGACCCATTCCAAGCCTGCTCCTGGCCTTCCGGGTCGCTCTGCTCAGCCCCTTCACTTGGGTATGGAGGTCGGGGCCTATGACTTAGTCCTGGTCATCCTGGCAGCCCATGAGCTCCGCTCCCACCATGCCCGCACAGCCTTCTTCCACCAGCTTCGAACCGCGCTGCGCCCAAGCGGCAGGGTGATCGTGGTCGAGCACCTTCGGAATCCTGCCAACCTGATCGTCTATGGCCCCGGCGCCCTCCACTTCCATACCCGCCGTACCTGGATGGGAGCCTTCGCCGCCTCCGGTCTGGAAGTTGGTGACCGGCTTCGGGTGACTCCATTCGTCACCGTCTTCTCGTTGGAGGCAGCATGCTGACCCTCGCCCTGGTGGGAGCTGGCGTTCTGCAGCTCGGCTTGGCCGTCATCAACCTTCTCCTTCCCCGTTGGTTCCGGTGGCGAGTCGAGATGCGCGCGGTCTCTCTATTCACCCGCCAAATCTTCTTCGTCCACCTAGCCTTCATCGTCATCTTGGTGGCCGGCTTCGGTGCGGTGACCATTGCGGCCGCCCCCGAACTCCAACAGCCGGGGATCTTGAGCCGGGCACTGGATGTTTTCCTCACCGCCTTTTGGGCAGCTCGCCTCACCGCCCAGGTCGCCGCCTATTCGCCCCAGCTGTGGCGTGGCAATGGCTGGAAGACGACCGCCCACGTTGCCATGACGCTGCTCTGGATCTTCCTCACTGCCGTCTACGGCCTCGCCCTCCTGCGCGCCTGGGGGCGGGGATGATCGGGCAGCCGCGGAGCGCCAAGGGCGAGCAGACCAAGTCAGCCATTTTCGAGGCCGCCCTGGAATTATTTCAGAAGGACGGCTATGAGGCCGCCACCATGCGAGCCATCGCCGCCCGGGCAGGCGTCTCCCTCGGCAGCTCATACCATTACTTCCCCTCCAAGGAACATCTGGTGCTGGAGTTCTACCAGCACACACATCGCCTCCACGAGGCAGCCTGCGCGCCCATCCTCAGCGAGGAGAAAGATCTTGCACTACGCCTGCGCGCGGTGGTCAGAGCGGTGGTCCTGACCTGCGAGCCCTTCCACGCCGTGGCTGGTTCGATCTTTAGCACGGTGGCCAATCCGGCCAGTCCCCTCAATCCCTTCGGTTCTACCGCCAGCCTGATCCGGGAAGAGGTAATCGAGCTCTACGCCAAGGTCCTCAAGGGGTCCAACACCAGCGTCCCAGCCGACCTGGCGACCGAGTTGCCGCGTCTGTTGTGGCTTTACCAGATGGGCATTCTCTATTTCTGGATTCTTGACCCATCACCCAACCGGCTTCGGACCCTGGAGCTGATCGACGAAACCTCGGACCTTATCGTCCGGCTCCTGAACCTGGCCGGCCTGCCCGGCCTCCGCAAATCCCGACGAAGGATCTCCGCTCTCATCCAAGGCATGCTGGAACTGCCGCCGCCTACATCGCCAATGGCCAAACTTCCTTGACACTTTGCCTAGATGGCGGGACCTGCCCCGAATGGCGAACAATTCGATTTGAGTGCAGACCATAACCCGGTGTTCAGCTAACCGTTGGTGACCCACCGCGAACGGCCAATGTCAAAGCGCTTCCCAAACATGTGATCGCTCTACCGATAGAGCCTCCCAGCGACAATCGTGAGCTCAAGTCCACCCGTTTTCAACCAAAGCGGGTGGACAACACCTCAACCCTACGGACTATCCGGGGTTAGATTGAGGAGTCGCGAAGGAAGGCGAATCACGGCCGAGCGACGGTCTGAACTCCCTGACGCCGGCCTGAAAGAGGAAGATGGAGCGGGAGACGAGCTTCGAACTCGCTACCTCAACCTTGGCAAGGTTGCGCTCTACCGATTGAGCTACTCCCGCATCTATGCCGGTCCGGCAACCGATGGTACCGCACTGGGGCCGATTTGGTCACGCCGAGGTTGCCCCGCTATCGGCGCTCCTGATGGGCGAGAGTTCCCCAGGGGGCCGAGGTCCCCCCTCCCCGGCCCATCCCGAGGAGTTATTCCCTGACGCCCCCTGGTTGCCGCGAGCTCGTTGAGCAAGAACCTGGTCAACTCAGCAATCCTGGCCCTTGACGACCGTAGGATCTGATCCGATACTCAAGCGAGGGGAAGATCGAGCCGGAACCCCCAATATCCATTCGAAAAGAGAGAGTGGTTGTGTTCCTGCAACACAACGAGAGGGGAGTGAGCACTGTGACCGGTTTGCGTTTGGTTGGGCATTCCAGGACGGCCTGGCGGGCGACCGTGGTTCTGATAGCGGGGGCCATCCTGCTGCTGGGCGGATTGGTGCAGATCACCCCTACGCTCTACACCCCCACCGCAATCACGACTTTTGCGCACCCCGGGGTGCTGGTCAGCCAAGCCCAGCTGAACTTCATGAAGGCCCAGGTCGCGAGCAAGACCGAGCCGATGTACTCCGAATTCCTCAATGCCCAGGCCAGCACGTACGGGTCGCTGACCTACACGCCGTCCGGGCCACCATCGGGTGGCATCATCGACTGCGGTTCCTTCTCGAATCCAGACATCGGCTGTTCGAGTGAGGACGAGGATGGCAGCGCCGCCTACACGCAGGCCCTGCTCTATTGGATCACCGGCACCAGCACCTACGCCCAGAACGCGATCACGATCCTCAACGCCTACGGCCA
>DASZFH010000225.1:0-3034 GCA_035939985.1 Candidatus Dormiibacterota bacterium | reverse complement strand
GCAGCCACCACCACGATCAGGATGGAGGCGCAGGTCTGGAAGACGATCGCCACCACTGGGGTTTTGTAGCGGGCGTTGGTCCATCCCAGGGGCCCGGGCAGGGCGCGGGCCCGGCCCATGCCGTACTGGATGCGGACGATGCAGTTGTGGCTGGCGATCAGATTGCCCAGCACCGAGGTGACCGCCACCACTTGGAGGGCGTCTCGCCAAGGGGAACTGAGGTAGGTGTGGATCATGGACCAGAATGGGGTGCCGTCGGTGGTGTTCGCGGTGCCCAGCGCGGTCATCCCGGTGACCCCGAAGGCGACCACCATGGCGAAGGTGGCGATGAGCAGGATCAGGCCGATTCCCGCCAGGGAGATGAAGATGGCCCGCGGCACATCGCCGTGGGGGTCACGGACCTCCTCCCCGAGGACAAAGGATTGCTCGAAGCCGAGGAAGATCAGAACCCCGAATGCGATCGCGGTGGAGAGGCCCACGAATCCGGTCCCAGCGTGGGTTGGCAGGAGGGGTTCCAGAGTGAATTTGCCGTGGCCAATGACCGAGGCGATAACGGCCACGGAGACGGCCAGCAGTACGACGTCCGCGATGATCGCCAGGGTCAGGTCGATTCGCATCGAGAGCTTGATCCCCAGCACCGAAAGGCCGAATGCGATCAGGGCGCCGGCGATGGCGAAGACGTACCACTGCACGTTCCAGCCCCAGAGAAAGCTGGTGGCGGACTGCGCGTAGAGGCCGAGTCCGATCATCAGAGAGGGCGGAAAGAGAAAGTAGTAGACGAAGGAGAGCCAGGCGCTCATGAAGCCGATTCGTTCGCCCAGGCCGTGGCTGATATAGGCATAGATGGAGGCTGCGGAGGGAAGCACCCGGGTGAACCGGGCGATCGTGAAGGCGACCGTGAACATGGCGATGCCTGATACCACGACAATGAAAGGGGCTGAAAACCCGGCGTAGGCGGCGATCAGAGGTGCCACTGAGAGCGCGCCAAGGATTGGTCCCATGGCTTCCACCGACATGGCCAGGGCTTCCCAGAAGCCGATTGAGCCCTTGGCCAGGGCCGGCCGGGCGGACGCTGCGGCGGTGGACGGAAAGCTGCTCATGACCTTATCTCTCCTCGATTTGGCGGATTACAGGGACTCATAGAAGTCCCTGTCCATGGCGACCCTGGCTGTCATCCAAGGGTCGACGACCTGGCAGATCTCGGCGTCGGCCTTGATCGCAGTCAATAGGTAGGCCTCGTCCGCGGTCATCCCCTTGGCCACCAGGGCCTCGATCATGTCCGCGGTGGCCAGGCGCACCGCCTCCTCCAACGTGGGGGCGGAGGCGATCGTCATGAATCGCGACTGGGCCAGGATCCGGGGACGCTTGAGCCCGGTGCCGCGGGCCACCTCGCAGCGAAGGGTGACATCCGAGTCCGTCTCCGGGGCCACCCCGCACAACTCTCCATCGCCCTGAATCTGGTGGCAGTCGCCCATCACGAGCAGGGCTCCGGGGTGGAAGACGGGCAGCTCCACCACCGACCCGGCGCAGACGTAGCGAGTGTCCATGTTGCCTCCGAAGTCGCCCGGCCAGATGCTGCTGACTGGGTCTCCCGGCGGGGCCACACCGATGCAGCCCAGGTTGGGCCGGGTCTCCATCACGATCCCCCGCAACCATTCGATCCTGCCCTCGTGGGGCGTGAACATATGGACCGGTAGGTTGGCCCAGGGCAGGATGCCCAGGCCCGGGATAATGCCCTGGCCGCCCTGCCCCACCAGTTCGATGTGATCGATGTGGACCAGGAGCGAGTCGCCTGGCTCGGCGCCCTCCACGTAGATGGGACCGGACAGAGGGTCGCACCTGGAACTGTCCAGGATGCTGAGATCGTCGCCCTCACGCACGGCGTGTTCGCCATAGGCCCAGCGAGTCTCCACGAGCACTGTCTCACCGGGCTGTACCCGTGCCACAGGCTCGTTCGCTGAGGAGTATTCGAAGACCACCTTGGCACGGGGAATCCGCGTGGTTGCGATCATGATCGGCGAGGGGCACCGTACCGCTCGGTGTTGCACCCGGGATAGGTGCGGCCGAGCCTAAGGTCGGACCTTGGCCGTTGTGCCATCCGGCCAAGGAGCCCGGCTCCGCGGCTGGACCAACTGGGAACGCAATCCTGATCCACCGATCGGTGGCAATGCGTTTGGCGTCCCCAACTGACTGCCCAGCAGGCGTCGAGTCGGTTTTAGCGACAGCGTTCTAGTATTCGGAGTTCCTGGCTCTGGGCGTGACCGCCCAGTCAGCTCTAGGCGGGGGTCATGTCAGGGGAGCAAGCCTCCAGAACCCCGCGGATCGAAACCGCGTCCCCCGGCTCATTGGCGAGGGCTCGAACGATAGCCAAGTCCAGTCCAACGCTGAGCCGTTCGAATCCTGCCCGCGCCTTGTCAGCGGTGCCGTGGCCCCCCGCTGCCGCCAGTAACTGATCGCTCGCCAGCGACGTTTCGCCTCGGTCCAGCGAGTCGAGCTCTTGCCCGAAACCCATGCGCTCGAAATGGCGACGATATTGGGGCAGGTGAATGGCGTAGCCCAGGGCAGCCCTGGAAAGAGTGGCCTTGGCTACCTTTGGGTCCGAGTCAACCGCGACTCGGACGTATTCCGCCACCACCGGTACCGCGCGATGGGCCCGGGCGGCGCCCAACCCGATCTGGTCGCGCGACCATTGCACCATCTCCTCCGAGCACCAGTTGAGGAGAACCCCATCCGCCACCTCGCCACCCAGTTGCAACATCAGCGGGCCAAGCGCCGCCAGGTACAGCCGGAGCCCGACCGGTAGGAGCTTACGAACCTCAGCGATGTAAGCGGGCATATTGGTGGCGGGGGAGGGCATGCTTCCGCTGCCGAGGCCAAGGATGAAGCGACCTGCGGTCGCCTCCCACAGCCTGGTCGCGTGCTGGGCGTAGAACTCGGGCGTGTTATCCGAAGCCGGGACGACGGAGATTCCAACTGGCAATCCGGACTCACGATGCCAGCGACCGCACCGATCGAAGGCACCGCCATCGCCTCC
>DASZFH010000224.1:0-5500 GCA_035939985.1 Candidatus Dormiibacterota bacterium | reverse complement strand
GAGGACGGGGATCAGTCTAGAAGGTCCTCTGCCAGGCGTTGGAGGATCGGGATGACGTCGAAGGGTTCGCCAGCGGCGGCGAAGAATTCCCCGTCAGCGGCTTCCACGGCTTCCACGGCACGCGGTGCCAGGGCTAAACCTTGGGGCGTCAGGCTGAGGCGCCGAGCACGGGAGTCGTTGTCGTCGGCCAACCTAAGGATCAGCCCCTTCCCCTCCAAGGCTCTCAGGACCTGAGAGGTCATCATCGGATCGGTGCCAGCGTGGTCGGCCAGCTGGCGCTGGGTCGGACTCCCCCCCACCTTCACGGTTATCCACCAGATGCTGGCGAGCAGCACGAACTGGACGTGAGTGAGCCCAAGCGGCCGCAGGGTGGCAGTCATCAGGCGCTGCCAGCGAAGCGTTGTCCGCCAAAGCAGGAAACCCGGGCTGTCGCCGGGCCCGCTGGGCCGGGATGACCGCCCCGCTATGAGACAGCGGCCTCCGCCCGCTCACAAAGGGCACTCATCACCTGCGGGAAATCAGCGGTGATCTGGGGGCCGATCTCCGGGCCCAGACTGTCCGCCATGGGTCCGGTGATACTGACCGCGTACGTGATCCGGGTACCGGCCTCCAATGGTTTAAGGGTATGACGGACCCGAACCACCACCCCCGCTCCGGGTATCTCGGTCTCATCCTCAAATCCGGCCGCGGGGTCAACCCAAACCAACTTGGTCTCGATGGGCGCCTCGCCCGGCATGGTCATCCGACCGCTCGTCCCACTTCGAAACGGACCGTCGATTTCCATGCGCTCAACTCCAGGATTCCATTCCGGCCACTTCTCGACCTCCTCGAAGATCGCAAAGATCACGCCCACCGGGGCGCCCGACTCGATGCTGTGCTCATACTCCCACATTGCTTTCCGCTCCTTATCAACCGTTGACTATGCGCGCATATTACCTGGGCGCATAGCATTTGTCAATGCGGGGCGGCACGATCGGAGCCGATCACGGAAGCCTCAGGGGTTATCGGCGGCTCACAATTCCCAAGATCGCCGGGCCTAGAAGCACCAGCCACAGTGAGGGATAGGTCAAAACCAACATCGGAATTAGGAGCATCGGCGGCCCGTAGATCTGTCTGTGGGCAGGCTGAGTTCTGATCCACCTTCGGATCCACGCGTAAGCCGCTCCCGCGATGGAAGTGGTCAGTACGAAGACACAGATCATGATCCAGCCCGGAAGCGTGCGAACCAGGGGCCCAAAATAGTACGGAGTCAGCACGCCAAATAACAGAGCCATGAAGATCGGCACCAAGGTCAGGATCCACGACGCCACATGGGTCAAACCAGACCATGGACCAGCCCATTGGACGCTTTTGGGCGCCTGCGGGCCAAGCAATCGATTGGCCCTCAACCACCACCAAACCCAGCCGCCAACGGAGACGGCGACCAGGGTGACACCGTAGTGCCGAGGGTCTATGCGATCTACTCCGAAAAGCCAGTAACCGAGGCCGACCAGGTTCAGTGATGCCCACCCACTGATCAGGACAGCCCAGACCGGATAACGTCCCGCCCACCCGCGAAGGCGATCCCGCCTAGCTCCCAAGACCAGTCTTGGCTCCGCTCAACCGCTCAAGGGGCCATCGGCACGTTGGGAGGCCACGGCTCTCCGATTGCCCCCCAAATCAACCGCTAACCTTCGTCCAAGCCGAGCCGTTCCACGCCCAAATGTCGTTTAACCCCGAGACCCCCAAGCCGCTGAAGACCAGGAGCCTTTGCTGGTCGGAGTCATATGCCCAACCAGCCTCGGTCCGGGCCGGGCTTAGGTTTTGCGAGGTCGTCGTCCATGAGCCGCCCTTGTAGACATCGGTGGTCGGCCCGCTGTCGCTCGGGACGACCCACTCATCCCGAACCGGGTCGTATGCGGTAATCCTGTAGTTGGTGGAGTTGGTCTTGCCGGTATCTATCGGTTGGCTCCAGGCGGTGCCATCAAAGCTCCAATATGTCAACGTCTGCGCGGTGCCAGTCCACTTGGCGAGCAACAGCTTCTTGCTGGTCGGCGAATAGGCCAGCCAGACTACCCCGACCAGATTCGGCGTCCCGGTGGGCTTCAGATCTGTCCAAACGGAGCCGTCCCACTCCCAGGTGCTGCCTGCTGCCACCATCACGACCTTGCTCAGGTCGGGGTCATAGGCCATCGCGGACGCATAGTCGCCTGGCCCTCCTGACCCTTGCGGCGAGGCCCAATCGCTTCCGTTCCAAATCCAGGTTCCTGCGGATCCAGATCCCCATGTAACGAGATCGTGGTGGATCGGGTCATAAGCTGCCGAAGTCCGAGCAGACGGCCGGTGAGACGGCTGGGCTTCGCTCCAGGTCCCGTTCCACGTCCACGTGTTGGCGTCGGTGGCTCCGTTGTTCTCCAGGACGACCAGCTGGTGGTGGTCCGCATCGTAAGCGACAGTATCCGCGCCCCCCTGGGGAGTGCCGGACCCACTCGCGATCGGGGCGGTTGACGGCGGGGTGGTCGGCAGCGAGGTCGGGCTGGGACTAACGTCGAGAGCTGGAGATGGAAGTGCGGATGGACTGGGCGTGACCACAACAAGCCCGGCAGGGGATTGGGATGCGCTGGGCTTGGCCGATGGAGTGCGCGATGCGGCAACGGGTTGACAGGCCGTGGCCAGGAGTAAGAGGAGGACGACCAGCGGGCGTTTCATGATTTCTTGAACGAAGGTGCTGACGATTGGTTACGGCCTGCCCGAGCCAATCTCCACCCCGCGTGCCTTTCGCAAGCACCAATCGTCGTACGCATTGGACGGGCAGAGGTGGGCGTCAACCCGCTGGATCATGACCCGGCTGCTACGACCGATGATCTCTGCCAGCTGGATCGGGTTCATCCCGCGGCCGAAAGATCGGTTGGCGGGCGGCGAGGGTTTCGAACCCGCTACCTCTAGCAAGTCAAGCTAGCGCTGGGTTTCTAGTCGGGCGGTTGCACGACTTTGTATTGGAGTCCAGTCGTATTGTTGCAATGCCGCTGGATGACGAGGTAGCCATCTACCAGTTGCCTTTGGCCGAATAGCGCCTTGACCAGCTATTTCTAGCGGTGGCTGTGGCCACGTGGATCGTCCGCGCAGCCAGGCTCGCCGTACAATCGGTCGGCTCGTCTGGTCTGCCTCAGTTCCCTCACCGGCTGGGCTTCAACTAAGTGATTCTGGGGGTGGAAAGCCTGTTGGATCAGGCCAGCTGAGGCAGTCATGATTCCGCTTGTGCAGCATCGACGTCAATGGCGCGACTACCACACAGCGACGGGCAACCGGCCCGTCCGGGACTTCATCATGGATCTGCCGCAGCGACATCGAGCGGAGATCGTGGCTGATATGCGCGAGGTTGCCGAGGCTGGTCTCGCCGCAGCTCGCCACCTTCGCGGGGACATCTATGAGGTCCGTGTCGACGCTGGAGAGGTCGCCTACCGGATTCTCTTCGCCACAGAAGGTGCTTCAGCCAGGTCCTGCTATCCCTCGAAGCCTTCCCGAAAACGACTCAGCAGACCCGCCGGCCAAGATCAAGCTGGCGGAGCAGCGGCTGACTGACTGGCGATCACGAGGCAGACAACACCAAACATGAGCACCCATCCGTGGTATACCTGCGCCATGTCTGCGCCTGACTTCCTGGACGAGATCATCGAGGCAAGTACGGCGGAGAACCCTGACTTCCCCCGGCTGGTCGAGGCCGCCCAGCAGCGGCGCCGGCTCCTGCGGAGCCTGGGTGACATGCGTCGCTCCCTGCGGATGTCTCAGACTGCCGTGGCGGCGAAAATGGCCACCTCCCAATCCCAGCTAGGCAGGTTGGAGGCAGGGGAGGCGGATCCCCGGCTCTCCACGATCGAGCGATACGCCGCCGCGCTGGGAAAACGGATCGAGTGGGATTTGGCTGACGCTGACAAGCCCAACGAGACGAGGCCTGCGAACCGCTCTCGAGTCGCGTCTTAAGGCCCGTCGAGCCGGCCCCCGCGGCTGGCGATCTCCGGACCGATCCAGATACAGTCTGGCCCGTGGGCAACTTCACGCTCCTCAACGCTCCGGGCCTTCAAACCTCCTTTCCTGAACGTTTCTGGGCGCCCCCAGCCGGCGGACTAGACGATCTTCTGGTACCAGGCGTGTGGGCGAAGCTCCGCGTGATTGAGATTCCCGTGGACGGGATAGTAGATGTCTGGGACAGCCGGTCCGTTTGGGTCGAAATCATGGCTAGGGAGGACACGGTGGTTCGTGGACGGGTAACGATCGGTCTCGACTGGCCGGGCTTTCACGATGGTGACGTCCTGGTCTTCCAACCCAATCGGGTCTTCGACATCTGCACCTTTGACGAGAACGCGATGCCGATCCCTCATGCCGGCAAAGCGGAATTCATGATCGGAAAGAGCCTGGTGGTCGGGATCACCGTCCTCAGCCATGATGGCGGACTGGTCGAGCATCGCCAATCCCACGGCCAGATCCGCCAGGTCCGGCGGGATGGAGTGATCATCGAACTGGCCCGCGATGGAGAGAGCCAAACCTTGCCTCCTGACCTTCGTGGTTTCGACGAGGCGGCCCCCGGTGAATATCGACTCCGATCGACCGGGGAGGTAGTCAGAGACCCAGACTTCGAATGCACCTGGACGATGCGCCGGGCCCGTCCAAAGGGATCGCCCTAGACTGGCGGGGTGCGCACCCCAGACGAGGTCCGGGCCCGCACCCTGGAACATGTCGCCAGCCTGGTTAGGGCGCCAGGCATGTGGGCTGCCGATGGGGCTGAACTCCAGGGGACAGCGATGCTGCTCCTGCGAAATCTCTGTTTTATCGATGACCGGGACGAGGATGCGAAGGTGGTTGGGGGAATCCCTCACGTTGTTGGGCAACAGGGTGTTTCGGGTCCCTTTAAGCCGTGTTCGGGGACGACTGCGCCTACAGCGACGAAGCAGCGTCCATATTCGCCGGGCATTTTCATCGCCTGGGCTACCTTCCCATCGAACGCAGACTCGATGAGGACGAGTGGCAAAGCCTGGAGACGACCTGGGCCGGGATCGAGGATACCGACCTACGACTCTCGGAGCTCCGGCCGGATCTTCCAGATCCGACTCTCATCGTCGGCAAGCGGGTCCTCTGCTACGCGCCCCCCGCAGCGGATCGGGGATGCGTGTTCTTTGACTTCTGGGAGAAGACTGAATCGCAGTACCAACCCGGAAAGGGTAGTTTCGGTCCATCCCCCCATCGTGATGACCCTCTGTTGCGGGACATCCGGACGCCAGCCGCGACGTTTGACGAAGGGCTGATCCTAACTCTCTACGGGAAGGTTCTGCGCTGGGGATCGGGGTGGTGGATCCACCACCCCCGCGCCAGTGGGGACAAATCCCCAAGCGGTGTTCGCGAGCAACTGATCGAGATCCAGGAAAGGGACCCATCGCAGTCTCTAGCTCCCCGCCGACCCTGAGGCTCTGCATCTCGGTCAGCGGCAGCTTCGGCGCTCACGTTGGCGTGCCTGAATTCGAAGTCG
>DASZFH010000223.1:0-6183 GCA_035939985.1 Candidatus Dormiibacterota bacterium | reverse complement strand
CTGTCCCTGAAGCCGATAAGGTGAGAACAGAGCCGTTGGTCTGCTCGGATCCGGCCGGCGGATTGCCGATATCCTCGCAGGTGAACGGGGCCGGGCAGTTCGGATCCGAGGGGATGGTTGCCGGGGAGCCTAGCGTCAGATCGTAGAAAGTTCCGTCCGAGCCACCGAAATAGACATTGCCATTCCAAACCACGGGCTGGCTGTATCCTGGCCCGGCGGTTGCATAGTCATAGAGGTCGATCCCGGTCGAGGCGTCCAGAACCTCAAGGTTTGTACCTTCGATCGCCAGCACCGCACCGTTATCGACGCTGAGGGCGGGGATGACCGGACGGTCGGTTTGGTGCGTCCAGAGTGTGTTTCCCGTGGTGGGATCGAAGGCGGAAACAAAGCCGGGCGTTACCACACCATTGATCAGCGCGTTCCCGCCGGCAAAGTAGAGCACGCCATTGGCGAAAGCTCCCGAGGAGACGCTTCCATCGCCACAGGTCGGACAGTCCCCGCCGATCATGATCTGGCGCTGCCAGACCGGTCCGGCGTGAAGGTTGGTGCGATCGAAGGCGTAGAGGACACCGTTCTTGTTGATGGCTGCCAGCAACGACCGCCCGTGGGCATCTTGGAAAAGAATCGGCGATGTCCCCCAATCCGAGTCGATACCGGCCTGGCTGCGCGGTAGTTGCCAGACGTCTTTCACAACCAGAGAGTTGGCGTCGATCGCCAGCACCGCCTCCGACATGGTTTGGCTGGGACTCGCCGAGTGGAGCGTTCCGGTGTCGATGTAGACCGTATTGGTGGAAGGATCAACAGCCGGGGAGGTCCAGACCCCACCGCCGACCTGTCCGCTGGGGACGATTGGGATCGAATTGACGACTTGCTGGGTGTTAAGGTCGATTTGGAGAAACTGGCCTTGAACCAAGGGGATGTCGCACTCGCTGGCCACTCCAACGAAGGCATAGTGCCCGTAGATCGTGGGGCTCGACCAGTTGTAATGCCCGCTGGCCGCGCTGTTGTCACCCGTGAAAACCCGCCACAGAATAGCGCCGTTGGCGGCATTGAGGGCATACCAGTAAGAGTCCCCGCCTCCGACATAGACGACCCCGTTTTGAACCGCGGCGGTGGATGTGACTCCTGGAGCGGGGGGTAAGCAGAGGGGAGCGCTGGTCTGACCGATGTAGGTTTTCCAGATGAAGGTGCCGGTGTTGGCGTCAAGGGCGTATTCAAACCCGTCCCAAGAACCGATATACGCGACACCTTGGACGATCGTGGGGGCAGCGGCGATAACTCCGCCGGTAAGGAAGGCCCATTTCTTTTGGAGCAACGGAGCGTTGGCGGTACTCAAGATCGCCTCTGAGCTCGCGTTGGTTCGAGATAGGTCATGGCCGTACATCGGCCAGTCGATCCCATTCGAAGCAGAGACCCGCTCCGACCCAGGGATTTGGGCCGCCGAGCCAAGGACGGCCAAGGTCGTAGCCGAGATGGCGCAAATCAACCTCTTCAGCAAAGACCGCCGACTCATCGACGTCGCCAATCGAGGCCAGTTGACCCGATCCGTCGTGTTGCTTCCATTGGACTCATTGGGACCCGCCGGATCAGAATGCCGAGAGGGCCATTGGTCCATCTACGTCGGATCGTGGCCGGGCAGCTTGTCAAGTCCTGCCCAACGGGTCCGAGACCGGCGCCAGTACAGGCTTAAGGGGGTCTACCAACACCACCCAACGATAGGTACAGTGGGTCCCTGACGCATCGCCCGCACGAATGAGGAGAGCACAACTCTCTGAGCGTATTTCGGCTGATGCAAATGCATCAGTGAAATGGAAGTGAACGCTCCCTAGACTTGAGTCCGGGTCTCTAAGACGCTCGGGAGCGAAGGCCGGCGTCGTTGGCCCAGGCCATTGCCTCCAGCTTGGAGTGCAGACCGAGCTTACCGAGTATCCGCTGGACATGACTACGCACCGTGGCTGGGCTTATTCCCATGGTGGCGGCAATTGTCCGGTTGTCCAAACCGTCGGTGACTCGGTCCAAGATCTGCCGCTCCCGGGCGGTCAGTGGGGAAAGACTCTGAGCTAGGTTCTGAGCCTTGCTATGTTGCCGGCGCTGCCGGTCGACCAGCGCGAGCAGGTCGGCAGTCGGGAGCACCTGCTCCCCTCGGGCCACGCGCTTGACCAGATCGATCACATCGGTGAGGGGCTGCCACTTATGGGCAAAGCCGTTGATACCTGCATCGACCGCTGCCGCGAAGGTTTCGCCGCTGCCGTCCGCGGTGAGGATGGCGGTCCGAACGGCCGGGTTCAACGCCCTCAACCTTTCAGCGGCCTCCGCGCCGTTGCCATCTGGCAGGTGGAAATCTATGACTGCTATGTCGACCGGGCCGTTTGAGACCAATTGCACTGCTTCGGCGATGCTCGTCGCGCATCCGACAACCTCGATTTCCGGATCGTGCGAAAAGGCCGTCTCGAGAGCGTGGGCCAATAGAGTGTGATCGTCCACTATCAGAACGCGAACCGGGGATAGAAATGTGGTGCTCACCATAGGCCTTGTCATGACGGCGCGAATATTCCATCGGACCACAGTGGCCCTTGGCATGGCGATTAGCCCTACCGCTGTCCGCCTCCCGCCGGGGCGTCCAACTCCCACGAAACGTTACTGGGGTGCAGGCCATTAGTCTAGTAGGAATTTGCATCCATGTCATGGGCCAATCACCTAAGTCCCTGGGCCATAAACTGGGTTCTGTTACCAGTCACCAGGCGCTGATCTGACGTGCCCGACCCCCAGTGGACCGATCTCGGCGTCATGCCTGCGTCAGGTTCGATGCATATGGCTCTGGACGAGGTCCTCTTGATGCGGGTGGCTGCTGGCGAGCGGGGGCCGACGCTCCGATTCTGGGCTTGGACATCGAACACCCTGGTGCTGGGCGCCAACCAGTCGGTGGGCAACGAGGTCGACCTGGTGGAGGCCGGACGCCTCGGGTTCGAGCTCACCCGACGGATGAGCGGCGGTGGCACCATGGTCTGCGAACCCGGACGGACGGTTACGTGGTCCCTCTATCTCCCCGAATGGATGGTTGCTCGAATGAGCTTTCGAGAGTCGTATGCCCATCTCGACGGCTGGGCGTTGCGAACCCTGAGGGAACTCGGCGTCGAGGCGGAATACCGGCCGATCAACGAAATTGTCATTCCGGGCGGCAAGGTGGCCGGGGCCGCCCAAGCCCGCCGGCGGGGGGCTGTGCTGCACCATGTCACCCTTGCTTATTCGATTGAGCCGGAATTGGTCCCCCGCCTGATCCGGATCGGCAGGCCCGCACTGGGACGGGGGGCTCGAAGCGCGGAGCGGGTGGTGGCCTCGCTCTCCAGCCTCATCTCTCTGACCATGGCCGAGTTCGTGGCAGCCCTCCAGGAGGGCTTCGCCCGAGAGCGGACGGTTACCTCTGGCGAACTGAATGGCGAGGAGTGGGCCCAAGCGGAGGCTCTGGTTACAACCAAATACGCTACCGAGGAGTGGATCCACCGTCTGCCCTAAGCCGGTGCCGTTCGTTGGCTGGGGGCCAAAGATCTCGGATTCGAATCCGGCCTCTCCGCCCATAGTCCTGGCTCAGGACATCGTTGACACCTGTTGCAAGACATTAAGCACAGGCCAACGGCCTCCGAGGGGCTGGGTATTCGGCAGTCATGGTCCGGGATGCCCGTGCGGGGCAACTTAGGCTATCCCGGCAGGTCGTTAAGGTCTGGGCTGAGCAAAGCAATTCGGCCGACACCGAGCATGGCCGGTTGATCGGGATCGCCGGTCCGCTGCTTCTCGAAGCCGTTCCGGACGTACCCTAGATTGCCGACCAGGGGGCTCGTCGCCAGACATAGCGTAACATTGGTGGTACACTTTGGCCGAAATGGCAACTTTGGACACCAGCCGATTCCACCGCGTCCTCGATGAGCAGCTACAGGATCCCGAGTTCAGGGTCGAGTACGAGCGGGCTCAAGCGATGATCGAACAAGTCGACGCTGTGATCAACGCTCTCGATCAGCTCCGAGTGGATCACGGGAGAAGTAAGGCTGAGCTTGCGCGGCAGATCGGTAAGAATCCGGCAGCCATCCGACGCTTCTTCACCACCGAGGGGAATCCAGAACTACGCACGGTGGCTGCGTTGGCGGAGGCGCTCAATGCTGAGATTCGTATCGTCCCCCGCCGGCCGAGTTCACGAGGTGGGCAACGAACACGCCGAACTCAGCCAGTGGTCACCACCTAAAGCCGCAGGAGTTGGCATGAGATATCGTCTTCTACCGAGCTTCGGATGGCTCGGTGCCGGCATTGGATTTCCTCCGTGACAACAGCCGGTGTCCCAAGGCTGTCCGGGCGTCGATATTCGCTGTCTTAACCGCAGTGGCCGCAGCTCCTCCGCCGCGCTTCTCGGGTGGGGGCCTGTGGGAAGCCATGCATGGAGACATGACTGGCTTCTACGAAGTTCGCAAGCAGGGACAGCCAAATCGAACCCAGTACCGGCTCTTCTGCGTCCTGGATAACGCCAACCCCGAAGAACTAGAGCGCCGCGGCCTTCCCGGTCCTGCCCTTGCGGTCCTCGCTGGCATGAGCAAGCCTTGGATGACGACGTTAAGCGCCGCCGACTACGCGACGGTTCGGGCTATGGGAGACGATACCGCCGGACGGCCCCCCGACGCATTGCGGAGTAGGGAGTAGCCGTTCGTCTGAATTCCTGTTGGCCATGGGCCTGCTGGAGCCGCTCCACACGACCCACATCCGTCACGTCTCCGTGCGTCTTGGTGTCCTTCGTGCCTCCGTGCTTTACCCTCCAACTGCCCCCCACCACATGAGACAGCATCCCGCCGATCGAGAAGGCTGGAGCCGCTCCATACGACCCACATCCATCACGTCTCCGTGCGTCTTGGTGTACTTCGTGCCTCCGTGCTTAACCCTCCAAATGCCCCCCACCACGTGAGGACCTCCATGCCGCCCGGGGCTAGGGCTGGCGGGTGGCGAAGAAACGGCTGACCGCATCGACCAGGGGGACCATCTTCGGATGCTCGGGCTCGATCTTGGGATCAACCCCCCATTCTTGAAGAGCTTCCGTGGTGACCGGACCAACCGAGGCAACCGCCGTCCGCTCTCGTAACCAGGTTCCAAGTTGGGCAATCCCCCGCTGCTGAGCGATCCCAAAAAGGTTCTGCACCTGCGAGGCACTCGTAAATAGCGTGGCATCCACACGTCCGGATTCGAGCGCTGAGAGGTAGTCGAGCACCGGGCCAAGATCTTCGGGAAAGGCCCAGGCATAGGTGACCACCTCAAATGCCACCACTCCCTGAGTCACCAGCCGATCCACTAACTCCTGGTTGCGGGCTCCGTGATGTTGGACCAGCACATTGCCAGAACGAAGGTCGGACAGGAGGGGCAGCAACTGCTCAGTGGTGTGTGGCTCCCCGGTCCGGCGGTCGACTCGAACGCCCGCTTTGAGCAGGACGGCCAATGGTTTGGGGCCCCTGGCGACCACGACAGTCTCTGCCAAACGCCGATTTAGAGCGTCGATCAGGGCCATCTCCTCGACGATCCGGTAAATGCGACGAGTCCCGACTCCGGTCTGGAAGACCGCTCCGGCCAGAGGCTCTGCCAGGGCTTGTGCAAGGAGCGCTTTCACGTCGGTCGGATCGGCCACCTCCTCTTCCCGAAGCGTCGGGGCAAGCATGGGAGTCCCGCCCCGCCGTGAGATCAGATCGGCCAGGATCTGGCCGTTGCGGGTCTGCAAGAGTCCAATCGTCATTCCGCTCAAGGAAGTTCCGAGGGCGGGGTCCGGTTGATAGTCGGTCATAGCTTTTCAAACTGCTCGACAGGTAGGACAAAGACGGTCGCCCCACCGACCTGGACTTCGACTGGGTACGGCATGAAGAACTCCCCGGGCTCGACCACCGGGGGGAGCGGAGTCAGGTAGCGGGTCCGCTCCCGGCAATTCTCGCGGAGCACAGTTACCACGTCCTCCACCCTGTCGTCGTCGACTCCGACCAGGAGGGTGGAGTTTCCCTGCTGGAGAAAGCCGCCGCTGGAGGAGAAACGAGTCACGCTGAAGCCGGAACTGTTGAGGGCCTGGACCGCGGGCGCGGCATCCTCGCCCTGGAGAACCGCCACGATCAGCTTCACGATTCACTCCTCACGGTTAGCAATGGGTCCAGGTGCCGGCGGATCTCCGCC
>DASZFH010000222.1:0-2325 GCA_035939985.1 Candidatus Dormiibacterota bacterium | reverse complement strand
AATTGACCACCGATTCGAAGGCAGCCACCTTCCATCCGCTGGAAACCCCTCCCCCCCACTGAGCGATAACCGAATGCATCTGGGTTGCGTCATAAACCCCCTTGAGATCGAGTCCTGGGCGAAGCACGACTTCCCCCAGCGTCCCCAGGATGGGGCCGGAGGTTATGACTGGCGAACAGATCCGCAGACGCCTGGTGGTGGTGGCGATACAGTGGGCGATCTCGTGGACCAGCCGATGGGCGCCGCCCGGAGTGAAAAAGGGTCGGATTCGACCATCAGCCAACCCCGGCGGCTCCACCCAAGAGGTGCCGCCCTTGCCGGATGCGCTGACATCCCGGGTTGTCCAGAGTTCTTCGAAATTAGCCAGGTACATCGCGGCCAACTCCGGCGACTCGACCTCCACCAGTACGTTTTCTTCGCGGGTCCAGGAATCAGTTGTCCAGTTGGTGGAACCGGTAAGGACGGACGCTCGGTCTCGAACTACGTACTTGTGATGCATAAGATCGGGTACCCCGCTGATGGGGCGGAAATGCACACCCAGCGCATGGATCAAGTCGAAGTCGATTTTGGGCGGGGGCGGAATTGGGACCGCCTTTTGGTGATCGACATTGAAGATCAGGCGTACATCCACTCCTCGCGAGGTGGCCGCCCTAACGGCGTCAACCAACCTTTGTTGAGCCGAGCCCTCCAATCGCAGGTCGTAGATCGCGATCTCCAAGCTCCTCTTGGCGGCGGCGAGAAAATCACACAAGCGAAGCGCCACCGAGTCCGCATCCTGGCCACCGTCAGTCAGGAAGTAGGCCGAGACGGGAGGCATTATTGCGCGTCGGATTTGTGAGGGGCGGGACGCGATCGGGGGATGGCGCTGGTGGCCAGCTCAGCCGCCTCGTCCGGATCGTCGGTCACTGAGAGCAGATCCAAGTCGTCGAGTGAGATCATCTTTTGCCCCAGAACCGGGCCTTCCAACCAGCTCAGGAGTCCCTCCCAGTAGCTGGTTCCGAAAAGCACGATCGGGAAGTGGTCGATCTTCCCCGTCTGGGCCAACGTGAGGGCCTCGAAGAGCTCATCGAGGGTTCCAAATCCACCCGGGAAGATAACGAAGCCCCGGGCGTACTTGACGAACATCATCTTGCGCACGAAGAAATACCGAAACTCGATTCCGAGGTCCACATATGGATTGAGGGATTGCTCGTGCGGCAACTCGATGTTGCACCCAACCGAGAGGCCACCAGCCTCCTTGGCCCCTTTGTTGATGGCCTCCATTAATCCGGGACCACCACCGGTGATGACCGCCATTCCCCGCTTGGCAAGCGCTGCGCCGGTCCGCTCGGCCAGATGGTAGAGAGGATCGGTGGGGAGGGTACGGGCCGAGCCGAACACGCTGACCGCCGGACCAACCTCGGTCATGGCGTCGAAGCCTTCCACGAATTCCGACAGAATCCTCAGGACCCGCCAGGGATCGGCATGGTGGGCCAGTTCCTCGAGGTCGGAGTGATCCAGAAAGGTGCGGTCGGCGGGCGGCCGGCCATCTCGAAGCAGAAGTCGGCCTGCTCGCCGGCGATCCGGGGTGTTATGTGCCATTTTGAGTCCCCGTAGATTACGCGGAGTCGACGACGAGTCGACTACAGGATCGACCTTCGATCCGCGTTCCATAAATCCACGATCAGCCCGAGGAGTCAGGGTGCCGGAGGTACACGATTCGGTCGGTGAGTGTCTCCTGAGCCAGAGTGGCGATCGCGGCGAGGAGCAGCCTCAACCAGCCTTGGCCGCCGCCGTTTCATGCACATGGAGATCGATCCGGGCAGTGATCTCTGCCGGGTAAGCGTCGCCATAACGTTTGGCGGCTTCGATCTGAGGTCGTGTGAGACCCGATTCCTTGGATAAGGTGGCAATCGGGTCATTCTCGGAGCCCAAGCTCTGGAGCCACATCGCTACTTCCCAGATGTCCGGTCCACCCACTAGGCCCGCTCGCCGTCCCGTGGGACCGTCCCGGAAGGTGACCAGGGGATGATCATCCCGACGAGCGCCTTCCTCGGCATAGCGCCGGAGGCGATCAGACAGGCTCTCTCCCGCCGCCCTTGCCCGCAGGCGGAGTCGCTCGGCGAGAGCGTGGTCGAGGCGAACGGAGACATTGTCAGACATGTGGACACCGTAGCACGATGCCCATAAATGTGCTGGTGGAGGCGGCGGTGTCTGATTTCAGGACATGGTAGACAGATGTCGCAAGACATAGTGGACACCACCAATCTCGGAGGTGGTGCATGCCCGCACTCGACCGGTACATCGTCGACGCCGTCGTCTTGGAACATCGCAGCCCAACCCAGC
>DASZFH010000221.1:0-2880 GCA_035939985.1 Candidatus Dormiibacterota bacterium | reverse complement strand
GCACCACCGTTGAAGTCTTCCGCGGTGATTCAGCCAACAATCCCAATTGCAGCCCGACCGCGGGGACCTGCGGAGTGGGACAGGGCTACCAGGGAGTCTCGGTTCAGGTCCACGCCGAAGGCGGGGCGGGGATCATCGTCGAGAGGCCGCTCTATTTCAGTGCGTTGGGCCTTGGATGGGGACCAATCAACGGTGGCGATGTCGCCTTCGGGGCCAACCAGCCGGGGACCAGTTGGAGCTTCGCCGAAGGGAACACGTTGAGCGGATTCAGCGAGTACCTGACCATTCTCAATCCGCAAACGTCAGCGGCGAACGTCACCCTAGCTTATGTCGGCTCATCGGGATCGTCATTGGGAACCTTCCACCTGTCGGTACCTCCATTGAGCCGGTCGACCATCCCCGTCGGTCAGGATCTGTCCCATGGGCCCGGCATCGGGTATCAGGACCTGTCGGTTCAGGTGACCTCGGATCAAGCGATTGTCGCCGAGCGGCCGATGTATGTCACCCACGACTTCGGCAGCGGTCCGGTGGTCGGTGGCGACGATGCCCTCGGTGCCCAGTCGACGTCATCCGTCTTTGGATTCGCGTTGGCGAGCACTCAGTCGGGTGAATACGACTTCCTCACCGTTCAAAATTCAGCGTTGGCAGCCGCCCACCTGACACTCTCCTACTACGCCGGCGGATCCACTCCAGTGGTACGGACCCTGACCGTGCCTGCCACTTCCCGGCACACGATCCAGATATTCGACCCCGGTGAAGGGGTTGGACGGACCAACGCCCTGATCGGAATCACGGTTAGCTCTGATCTTCCCGTCTTGGTGGAGAAGCCGAGCTACAGCACTGGGGCATCGTACGGTCCCGCGGTCGCGGTCGGCTACAGCCCACCTTCTGGAACATTTTGACGGCGACGCCACTGCGGTCCGGGACAAACACCCACCGATAGCCGCATTTCCCCGTTCGCCGGGTTGCCGCCGGCCTATAGGATCGAAGGCCGTGAGTGATACTCGTCGTGGCCCCGCTGAGGTGATCGAGCCGGGTGTCACCATGCAAATCAGCCTGGCTCCGACAGACTTGCCGACCGCGATCCATACGCTCCCGCACCAAATCCGGGTCTGGGGCCCCCAGGTCGATGAGATCGTTTTTGCGCTCGATCTGCATCGCAGCCCCGGCCGCTACGGAGAGGCCTGGGAGGAGCGCCTGCCGGGGATGCGCCGGCTCCTTGAGGAAATCTGCTCGGCTGATCCGAAGGCGCGCCTGGTCGAGGTCGACTATTCGGAGGCGAGCCGGTCCGCTATGGCGGAAACCTACGCTGGTGGGAAGCCGATTCCCGTCAAGGACTGTTTCGGGGCCCCGTTTTACGCCTACCTGTTCGGAATCAATGCCGCGCGCTATCGGCTGGTGCTCCACCTCGACTCCGACATGCTCTACGGCGGTTGCAGCCCGACCTGGATGTCGGAGGCCAGAGCTGTCTTGGATCGGCGCCCGGAGATCATCACCGTGAGCCCCCTCCCGGGCCCACCGACAGCCGACGGCACCCTGCGCTCCCAAGTTCTGGAGCCCGAAGCGGATCGTGCACATGCATTTATGGCGCGGTCGCTAAGCACCAGAAACTTCATCGTCGATCGCGACAAGCTTCGAGACCTGCTCCTCCCCTTGACGATGTCGCGGCCCAACTGGCGCCGGACGGCCGGGGCCTGGTTTGACGGACATCCACCGGTACGCCCTTTGGAGGAACACTTCTCCGCCCGAATGGAAGCGCAGGGACTTTGGAGATTGGACTTCTTGGGGGATTCGCCTGGCATGTGGTCGGTTCATCCAGCTTTCAAGACACCCCATTTCTTCGCGATGCTTCCCAGTCTGATCTCCGAAATGGAACGGGGTGAAATCCACGACAGCCAGCGCGGCCACCATGATCTGGTCGATGATTTGGTCGATTCGACAGAGGCCCGAACGACTCGATTGCAGCGCCTGGGCGGCCACTTCTCCCTCGGTGTCCGCCGAATCGTTCGAGTGGCTCGAGATGACGATGAAAGGTTGGTCTCAATCGCTGCGCCTGAGCCTTCCGCGACCGGCAAGCTACGCCTCTTGACGGTCATTTCCGCCGGGATCCGGCGGGATCGGGAGCATACCCGCAGACTTGAGGCTGACGACCTCCATCCCCGGGTCCTCCTCTATGAGGACCGCCTGGGCAGCGACATGATGGGGGGAGACTACCTGGAACATCTGCCGCGCCGCTGGCGGGCCATTGTCGGGGCACTGCCGGTGTCCCTGGGCCAGGCGCTTGCGGCGTTTTCGATGCGTCACCAATACGACGTGATCATCACCTGGAACCCTCCCATCAGCGTGCTGTTCGCGGCCCTGCTCAAGCTGGGAGCTGCCCGCACCAAGCACGTCGCGATTATGTATGCGGTCTCCGCCCCCGAGAAACGCGAGCTGCTCCGGCTGGTCCAAGATCGGGTGGACGCACTGATCACCCATTCATCCGTGCAGCGGGACCTGGCTGTTGATCGGATCGGGATGCCCGCCTCCAAGGTTCATCTATTGGCGCACTGGGTGGATCAGCAATTCTGGCGACCACTGCCCGTTGCGGTGGGAGATGGGATCTGCGCGGCGGGGAACGAGATGCGAGATTACGCGACTCTGGTCGAAGCCCTCTCAGGCCTTCAACTCCAGTGCCACATCGCGGTGAGGGAGGTGAGTAAGAGATTTGCTCGCTGGCGGGGTCGTAACCGGACTCTGGTCAGCTTGGGCGAGGTCCGCTCAGCTTCGGGGCGACCCCAGAATCTGACCATCGAAGCCTTCGACTCGGTGGGTCTGCGTGGGCTCTACGCGCGATCGCGGTTCGTGGTCGTTCCCCTGCTTCCGACCGATCGAGATAAC
>DASZFH010000220.1:0-2533 GCA_035939985.1 Candidatus Dormiibacterota bacterium | reverse complement strand
TGTCGAACCGTGATCCCGATCCTCCAGGTCTGTACATCGAGTGGCTGGAGGCTGACCGCCTTAACTTCGGGTAGCCCAGCCAGACGCTGGGCAAAGGCTTGGACAGCCCCTGGGTCGCCGCTGGGAGAAGTGAACACGGCGTACATGGCGGGGGTGGCGGTGGCCGGGAAATCTTGAGTTAAGACGTCATTGACCTGGCGCGATGAATAGCTCGCGGGCAGGACGCTGGTGTCCACGGAGGTGAACTTCATGGACAGGAATGGCAGGCCCAGCAGGATCAGGACGCCCCCAGCCGCCAGCGCCGAAAAGACGGGGCGCCGTAGGACGATCCGTGCCAATCGGTACCAGAAGCCTTCGGCCTCCTCCATCTCCCGGTGCCACCGGGTGGGGGCCAACGAGTTGACCCGGCGACCCAGCAGGCGGAGCACCGCCGGGAGCAGGACCAGCGCTGAGGCGGCCGCCATCAGCGAGGTGATGATTCCTCCAACCGCCATCGAATAGAGGAAGGGTTCGGGAAAGACTAGCAATGAGGAAAGGGCTACGGCCACCGTGAGGGAGCTGAAGAGGACTGTTCGCCCGGCCGTGGCCAGGGATCTGGAGACCGCCTTATCGACCGTCAGGCCGGCCTTCATCTCCTCTCGGAATCTGGAGAGGATGAAGAGGCTGTAGTCGATTGCGAGCCCCAGCCCCATCCCGGTGGTCAGATTGAGGGCAAAGATCGACAACGGAGTGTGGAGCGTCACCAGTCGCAGCCCCAGGAAGGCGCCGAGAATCGTGATTCCGCCACCCATCAGAGGCAGGGTGGCCGCGATCAAGCCGCGGAAGACCCAGAGGGAGAGCAGGAAAAGAAGGGGAAAGGCGAGCGACTCAGCCATACCAAGGTCTTTCTTGACCTGTTCCTGGACCTGCTGCTGGGCCATGGCGGCGCCCCCGACCTTTGTGTTGGGTTGGCTCTTGAGGAGGGCGGCGATGTGTTCCGCCTCGATCCCCGCGTCGGGTGTGGCGGGCTTCAGGTTGACCGCCAGAAAGGTCTGGGTTCCGTCGGTGGATAGAAAGGTCGGGCTGCCGGTGTCATAGTAGCCACCGATCGACTGGATGTTGGGATCGGCGCTGAGGCTGGACTCGGCCGCCAATACTTGTTCGTGGGCCTCAGGAGAGGCGATCGGTGCGGTCAGCCGGACCAAGATGATGACAGGCGAGGCCAGAGCCCCGGTCGCGCCCTGAACCTTGTCTGATGCCGCCTTGCCGGCGGAATGCGGGTCAAAGAAGCCGCCTCCCTGAAGGATGCCTGCGACCGGGCCCCCGAAAGCTCCGGCGATTGCAGTGAAGAGCAGAGCCGCGGCGACAACAGACCAGGGCTTGCCGGTGGTCAAACGTGCGAGCAATTTCATTTGCCGTCTCCTTCTAGAACAATGGCGGGGACCGTCTCGGTCAGCGACTCGAAATACTCGGCACAGAACTTGTGAAAGGCGATTCCGAAGCGAAGGGTGCCGATTTTGGTTGCGGGCGCTCCCATGCTTTGTGCGATCGGCTCGTGGTCGGTCAGATCGCGGGCCATCTCCCGGTGGCGGCGGACGATCGCGTCGAGCAGAGCCCCTCGTTCGGACGGACTCAGGACGTCGGCGAAGAAGAACCGGAGGAGCATCTCGTCGCGGATCTCGATTGGATGGATCCGGGTATCGGCGGCCCAATCAGCGAGGGCTTCCCGTCCGATTGGGGTCAGCTCGTAGAGAGTCCGAGGGCGAGCACTCTCACTGGTCTCCAGGGCTCGGATCATGCCCGCTGCGGAGAGAGCGCGCAGTTCCGGGTAAATCTGGCCGTAGCTGATGGCCCAGAAATGCCGGGTCGAATGGTCAGCCAGGTGTTTGATGTCATAGCCCGAGAGGGGGCAGCGGTTGAGCATACCCAAGATGACGTAGGCGGTTGAGGAGAGGTCAGTTGGCATATCGCAACTAGATATACCACATAGATGTATCAGGGTGCAAGGCATAGCCTCTTGAGCCTCTCCCGGCGCATGACATCGGCCGTCGCATAAACCGCCCCGATACCGGTCAACAGCAGTCGTCCCCGCTCGCCCCGAGCGGTAGGCTTGGCGCGTGCCAAAGCTGATCCGCCCGTTACTGGCGGTGCTGGTGCTCCTCTTCCTCACGAGCGGAGCGATCTCACTACGCAGTGGGACCTCCCCAACGTTGGGAGGCTACCGCCCCACCCTGACTTCAGGGCTGGACGGTGGGATTTACGCCGTTCACTACCGAGATCTGGTTGCCATTGATCGCGGGGGCCACGCCTCCCGGGTTGGCGGGGTGCCTCCCGGAACCGCCTTGGCCATGGTGTCTGTCGGTGCTGATCTGATCCTGGGGACAGAGCACGGCATATATCGGTGGACGTCGTCGGGGCAGCAGTGGTCTCCCCTCCCCGGTCTGCCCATGGCGAAGTTCTCCGCGCTGGCCGACCAAGGGCAGTTCATCATCGCCAGCGCGTGGTCGGTGGGGATCTGGGTCAGCAATGATGCCGGGCTGAGCTGGACCAGGGC
>DASZFH010000219.1:0-2563 GCA_035939985.1 Candidatus Dormiibacterota bacterium | reverse complement strand
GACCGATGGGATGTATTCGTGGGGGGCGGCCTATGACGGGTACAAGGACGTGGGCAATGTGGCTGAGGTGGGGCCTGGGTATGACGAGCGGTTGGTGGTGGGAAGGCCGGGCAAGTACCGCTCTCGCGATGATGGCAATTGGTACCAGCTGAACTTCAACCTGGCGATCGCGTCCAAGAAGAGGCTGCTGGCGATCGAAACCTGGAACGAGTTCCATGAGGCCACCGCGATTTGCGAGACGGTGGAGTATGGGCGGACCTATTTGGATCTGACTCGACAGCTGACGGCAAAATACAAGGCTGCCGCCTGAGCCTTGACCCCGAGCCTCGCCATTCGGCTGAGGACCGACGTTTGCCTGACGTGCCCTTGATCAACCCCAGGACGGGGGTCGTTCCCAACCTGTACCTGGGGTGGGTAGGCGTAATTCGGGTTTGGTCGTACTCGCGTTGGGGATCGCAGCAGCCGTCATCTCTGGGGGATGGCTCGGAGCTGATCATCACCCAGGGCAAATCGTGGCGATCGTCCAGCCAGTGCGAGGTCAGTTACATTCCGGAGCCTCTACCGATCTCACCCGTTCTTCTGACCCTTCCCCTTCCGGCGTGATTCCGATCTCCCCCAGCGCGGGAGGTGGCAGGTCTGCCAAGCCGCTGCGGTCATCAACGCCGTCGCCATCCCCGGCCCGGGTGGTGCCCTCGGGGGTTGCCAGCCAGCAGCCCGTTGCCTCCCAACCACCGACTCCCCAGGCGAGGGTGACGCCAACGGTTACGAGCGGTCTGGAGCCAACTGTCACCCCGGTTTCGCCTTCTGCCACTGCGCAGTCGGCTCCGATTCCGACCCAATCGCAGCCCAGTCCCCCGGTACACACCAATGGAAATCTGGTCTTCACCTACTACTACTACTGGTACGACCAGGCCACCAATGCCCACCTTGGGCCAACCCAGCCGCTGCCCATTCATCCGGTTCCCTCACCCGAGACCAGTTACAAGAGTGTCGCCTGGCATGAGCAGGAACTCCAGGACATGACCTTTGCGGGGATCGATGTTGTGCTCCCTGTCTACTGGGGATTTGGGAGCCAGGAGCAGTGGAGCACCGACGGGCTGGGGCCACTGGTTCAGGCCGAGGACGATCTGACCGCGGCGGGCAAGTCGCCGCCCAAGATCGGCCTCTTCTTCGACACCACGATCATGGCCGGATATGACCTGACCACCGAGGCGGGAATCGCCTTCTTCTACGCCAACGTTCACGACTTTTTCTCGCGCATACCGCGCTCCCAGTGGGCGCTGGTGGACGGCAAGCCGGTGGTGTGGATGTGGACCCCTCAAAGTGGGAACGTGTTCGGGCCGTCATTGTTCGAGCAGATCTATTCCCGCTTCACCGCCGACTTTGGAATCCGGCCCTACGTGGTCAGAGAGGCGGGGTGGTATTGCGCGATCACAACCTGGGTCAGCACCGGTCCAGGAACCAGAGATTGCTCCCAGCCCATCCAGACCGATGGGATGTATTCGTGGGGGGCGGCCTACGACGGGTACAAGGACGTGGGCAATGTGGCTGAGGTGGGGCCTGGGTATGACGAACGGCTCATTCCCGGGCGGCCGGGTAAGTACCGGCCTCGTGATGATGGCAATTGGTACCAGATGAACTTCAACCTGGCGATTGCCTCGCAAAAGAAGCTGCTGGCGATCGAAACCTGGAACGAGTTCCATGAGGCCACCGCGATTTGCGAGACGGTGGAGTACGGGCGGACCTACCTGGATCTAACCAGGCAGCTCACCGCTCAATATAAATCGACGGCCTGACAGACTCATAGGCGATCTCGGGCCGCGGCCCGGCGAGCCGGCTAGACCTTCTTGGCAGGAGCCCCGGTCTTGGGCTTTGCGGCAACCTTTGCTTTGGCGGGTCGTGGCTTGGCGACGACCTTGGCGGCCTTGACTGGCGCGGCGACTTTGACCGGTGCCAGTGCGGCCGCGGCCACTCGTGCCATCAGTCGGGCCTTGCGGCGTGAGGCGTTGTTCTTGTGAATGATGCCTTTGGAGGCTGCTCGGTCGAGGCTCGAAACGGCCGTTGTCACCAGTTCTGGAGCTGTCTCGCCCTTTTCGTCGATGGCCTTGCGGGCCTTGACGACGAAGGTCTTGATGGCGGACTTGGCCGAGCGGTTACGCAGCGTGCGCGCGACGTTGGCGCGTACGGCTTTCTTGGCGGATTTGGTGTTAGCCACGGGCGGACTTCCTTAATAGGTTGGGCACGAAGTTAGGATTATAGGCCCTTGCCGCTTTTTGAGATTCATGGAAAACGGCCGCGAGTTCATTCCGAGGCATTTGTCGCCCCGACAGCGGTACTGATCGGAGATGTTGAGGTCTGCGCGGGGGCCAGTGTCTGGTTCGGCGCTGTCATACGCGCCGACCAAGCTCCGATCGTAATCGGAGAGGGCTCCAACGTCCAGGACAACTCGGTCATTCATGTTGGCCGCAACCTTGGCACCACGATCGGACGCGATGTCACGGTCGGCCACAGCGCTCTGCTGGAGGGCTGTGTAATCGAAGACGGCGCTCTGGTGGGGATGGGA
>DASZFH010000218.1:0-3848 GCA_035939985.1 Candidatus Dormiibacterota bacterium | reverse complement strand
GGCGGCTCCAGGTACATCTGCGGACAGCACTGACCAGAGTTGTTCGTCCACCCCAGGTTCATCGCGATGCGCTGGCCTTGGGTTCCGCTGAAGGTCAGGTACATGTTTTGGCTCTCAACCTGGTTGGCGATGCTTGCCTGCGGGCCACCTATGGTCACCGTTCCGCTCACGTCCGGGGGAACTGCCCAGATCAAGGCCGTCGCCGTGCCCAGGCTGTCGTTAAACGGATCGACAATCAGCGTGTAGGTCCCCGTTGAGGGCAGGACCGGCACCGACTCCGTGTCGACGTATCCCGTCCCTCCTCGCCATATGTACATGGGATTGGTCTGACTTCCATCCACCCAGCCAGGCGGCTCCAGGTACATCTGCGGACAGCACTGACCAGAGTTGTTCGTCCACCCCAGGTTCATCGCGATGCGCTGGCCTTGGGTTCCGCTGAAGGTCAGGTACATGTTCTGGCTTTCAACCTGGTTGGTGATACTTGCCTGGGGACCACCTATGGTCAGTGTTCCGCTCACGTCGGGGGGAACTGCCCAGATCAAGGCCGTCGCCGTGCCCAGGCTGTCGTAAGAGGGATCGACGTAGAGGCTGTAAGTTCCGGTTGCCGGCAGCGTCGATATCGACTCTGAGTCGATATATCCGGTTCCGCCACGCCCCCAAACTAAGAACGCGGCCAGGTTCGGGTTTCCACCAACCCAACCCGGAGCCTCCAGGTAGAAACCTGGGCAGCACTGCCCGGAGCTGTTCGTCCACCCCAGATTCATCGCGAGGTGCTCACCCTTCGTCGCGCTGAAGGTCAGCCTCATATTCTGGCTCTCGACCGTGTTCGAGATACTGACCTGGGGCCCCCCAAGCGTCAACTTCCCAAGGGCGTCCGCGGGGACAAGAATCGCGGCAATGGTTGCTGTACCGGTGCCGCCCGAAACCATCACCGTGTAGGTTCCCGTCCGGGTTAACCGAACGCCATCAACAAACTGGGGGTTGGCGTTCCAAATCACTGCCCCGGTCGGGTCATACAGGGTGAAGGTCACACAGCAACCGGACCACCCCAAGTTGAAGGCCACCTTGTCGTTCTGGTTCGCGTTAAAGACGAATAGAGACACGTCCCCGGAATTGGTCACCGACAGCGAGGCCGGAGCCGCGCCGATTTGGCCTCTGACGGTTTGGTCAACAGTCCTCGCCTGAATTCCAGGCGGGGTCACCACGATGGGAGTGCTGGCTTTCCCGTATTGAGTCTCGACCTGGACCACACCCGAGCCCACGATTGTGGGAACGTTCACGGTGAGGCTGGTCGAGGTGGCAGCCGTCACCTGGGCTTCGATCCCGTTGATGGTGACGTTGTTAGCCGTCACACTGCTCGCTAGGAAATTGGTTCCGGTAATGGTGATCGGGCTGCCCTGAACCGCCACCGCCGGAGCCACCGAGGTGATGGTCGGGGGCCCCGTGCCGATAACCGTGAAGCTGCCTGAACTGACCACGGTATTACCCCCCGCGGTCACTGACAAATGCCCACCGGAGGCGCCCACCGGCACCGTCACCACAAGAGTGGCCGAAGTCGCCGAGACGACCGTGGCGTTGACCCCGTTGAACTTGACCACATTGGTGGAAGGGGTTGACCCAAAGCTGGTCCCGTCGATTGTTACCCGAGCTCCGGGCAGGCCACTCGCGGGAAAGAACTTGATGATCGAAACGGTTCCCGCCGCGACCCAGTTGATGCCGGTCACATTTCCGACCAGGTCGTACTTGTAGACAGCACTGCCAGCCGTGGCGCTGGTGACCGTAACCACTCGTCCGTCCTGATCATAGGAATAGCTAACCGGCCCCGCGCTGGTGGTTTCAGCTTGGATAGCGGCAGCAGAGGAAGCAGCATCCACGACTCGGGTGGGGACCTGAGCCCCGATCCACACCACTAAGGCCAGAAGGGCAGGCACCAGCCTGACAGCGCACATCAGAGTGTTTCCCGGATGGCCGTTGTAGTTCTCTGACCTGCTGGCATGGGATTGTCCCCTCCTGAGGGTGATATGTCCTGCGGACCGATCATCCGCTGCCGGAAGGTTAGGGGATCGAGGGCCTTGTCGTCAACTGGCGTTTAGGGCGCCCCTCCGAATCGCCTACTGGGGCGAAGACTGCTCCTAGGCCTGACCAAACGAAAGGGTGCCGGTCACCCGGTCGGCAAGCACCCTCGGCGGTGGCAACCTTGGAGCAGATTTTGCGGCGGGCGAATTGCGTTACCTGGCATTTGCGGCCTCAAAGATGCGATGATTGGTGCCATAGTGTCCGTGCACAACGTTTCCCTCCTGCTTCTAATGTAGGCGAGCCCCGAGAAGGTCCGGAGCTCGCGAAAGCCTCCTGTGTCATGCGACCAGGAGGCTTTTCATTGCCACCCAATCATCGACCGCCAACTGACGAGGATCCAACTGCAATGACCCAGATGCCAATCCATAAATACAGGCCCTTCCCACCCGTGGAGCTGCCAGACCGAACCTGGCCCAACCAGGTGCTGACCAAGGCTCCGATCTGGTGCAGCGTAGATCTGCGCGATGGGAATCAGGCCCTGATCGACCCCATGGACGTACGACGCAAGCGGCGCATGTTCGAGTTGTTGGTCAACCTCGGGTTCAAGGAAATCGAAGTTGGCTTCCCCTCCGCTTCCCAGCCGGACTTTGACTTCACCCGGATGTTGATCGAGGAGGGGTTGATTCCTCCTGACGTCACCATCCAGGTCCTGACTCAGGCCCGCGAGCAGCTGATCGACCGGACCATGGAGAGTCTGCACGGTGCCAAGAACGCCATCGTCCACCTCTACAACTCAACCTCGGAACTTCAGCGTCGGGTCGTCTTCGCCCAGAACAAAGCCGGGATCGTGGAGCTGGCGGTCAAGGGAACCGAGCAGATCCGCCGGCTGACGCCGGAACTGAAGGGCACGGCGGTCACCTTCGAATACTCCCCCGAAAGTTTCATGGGGACCGAGCTGGAGTTCTCCCGAGAGATATGCGAGGCGGTGATGGAGACGTGGGGTCCGACCCCCGATCAAAAGATGATCCTCAACCTGCCCAATACGGTCGAGATGTCAACTCCCAACGTCCACGCCGACCAGATCGAATGGTGTCACCGCAACTTCTTCATGCGCGACAGCTTCATCCTCAGCGTCCACCCCCACAATGACCGCGGCAGCGCCGTGGCAGCGGCAGAGCTGGCCATGATGGCCGGTGCGGAGCGAGTCGAGGGCACCCTGTTTGGAAATGGGGAGAGGACAGGCAATGTGGATATCGTCACTTTGGCGCTAAACCTTTTCACTCAGGGCGTCGACCCTGGCCTGGAGATCCACGATATCGATGAGATCCGTCGGGTGGTCGAGGAGTGTAATCAGATCCCCATCCACGACCGACACCCATATGTGGGCGATCTTGTGTATACCGCCTTTTCAGGCTCCCATCAGGACGCGATCAAGAAAGGCATGGAGGCGCTGGCCAAATCGGGGAGCCCCCTCTGGGAGGTGCCTTACTTGGCGATCGACCCGGCCGACCTGGGCCGCACCTACGAGGCCGTGATCCGGGTTAACAGCCAATCCGGCAAGGGCGGTGTGGCCTACATCATGAAGAACGACTACCACCTCGACCTCCCCCGCCCGCTCCAGATCGATTTCATGCAAGTGATCCAGCCCATAACCGATGCCAGCGGGACGGAGATCACCCCCGAGGAGATCTGGAAGGCATTCCAGGACACTTATCTGGAGGGCAAAGGCGGGCTCCGCCTGGTTGAGCATCAGAGCACGCATCACGCCTCCCACGGCGAGTCGGATCCGGAGCGGACTTCAATTGAGGCCGTGGTACTTCAGGACGGAGTTG
>DASZFH010000217.1:0-6427 GCA_035939985.1 Candidatus Dormiibacterota bacterium | reverse complement strand
AGTCGCTGATCGTGGTGGTAATGATCGAGTCGTCTTTCTCCAGTTCCGTGTAGAGAGTATTGAGAAAATCGTGACCGTCCCGAGCGTAGAAATCCCACGGATTCTCTCCGTCAAGAGCGATTGTGACCAGGAAGTCACGATCCCCCTGGCTGTCCCTGATCCGATGCAGGCGCCCCATGAAGTCGCGCACAGCCTCGATGGCGTGCATGCGCTGGTAATCGAATCCGATCAAATTGGAAAGCGCACCGTCTCGGAAAACGACGCCCACCTGGCCACCTTCGCGATCCATCGTGTAGGGGGTGTAGAGAAGGTCCGGCTGATGAGGGCAACCGTCCCCATCCCGGCCCAAGTGAACGTCCAGGGAACGAGCCAGGACGTCCTCGTCGGCCAGGAACCAGCTGATCCCAGACCTGACCGCCAGGCGAGCCACGCTCTCGCCGACCGCCAGCTCGGAGGGCCACATGCCCTGCGGCTGACGCCCGAGTAGGCGCTCGCAGGCCGCCTTCCCGAGTTCGATCTGCCGATCCGCATCCTCTTGGTGGGAGAATCTCGGGTCCGGCAATGCGATGTCAGGAATCGCGGTACGGGCGGTGTCGGAGTGACAGAGCAGGGGAAGGATCGGGTGGTGATAGGGCGAGAATGTCAGCTCGATCTGACCCCTATCGGCCAGCTCTCGGTATTTGGGGATGACCTTGCTCATCATTCCCAGCTGCAAATCGAGGAGAGAATGCTTCTCCTCTTCGGAAAAGTGGCGGTCCTTGGCTTTCAGGGCCGAGAGTTTGGGATCCGTATCCACCCATTGGGGATCGCACCATGCAAGGTTGAACCAAACCTGCAGATCTCGCAGATCCTCGGTCGTGAAAACCTCGGTCTCCGGGCGCGATGCCAGTTGGAGGTAACGCTGGGAGGCTTGAACCCGAGGGAACCTTGGAGATTCGCGCATCCATTTGAGTAGGAAGCGGCGCTCGTCCGGATTAAGGTCACCGGCCGGCCGGCGGCTCAGATTGAGGAACAGGTCCTGGTAGTCACCGCTCACGTAATCCTCGATCTGGGCCAGCAGCGAGGGAACCAGGTTGTAGGTTTGCCGAATGCTCGGATACCCGTCCAGAATGGCGGCCATTCGGAAGTAGTCCTTACTTGATCGCAGGCGCACCCAGGGCAGCAGGTAGGTAGCGGTGAGATCGTCCTTGTAGTAGGGCTGGTGCATATGCCATACGAAGGCAATTCGAAGGGGCTTCACCTTTGACTTAATCCTCGATCATCAAATCCGGGTTGACGGGTGGCTTGGGTTCGACAGTTTCGGTCCTGGCAGACTCGTGCTGAGCAGGAAATTACCCGTTGCGAAAGAACACTCCGCCCAAAGGCGGCACCGAGATGTTGAGGGATTGGGGGCGACCGTGCCAGGGGATTGGCTCACTGTGGGCGCCCCCGAAGTTGCCCTGGCCGCTGCCCCAGTAGACGGTTGCGTCGCTGTTCAGGATCTCCTGCCACCAACCAGGCCGGGATATCCCGATTCGATAGTTGTGGCGCGGAACCGGCGTGAAGTTGAAGACACCGAGCACGTCTGCACTGCCATCGAACCCTTTTCGGATCAGGCTTACGACGCTGTGCTCGCTGTCGCTGCAATCCACCCATTCGAACCCATGCGGATCGAAGTCGAGTTGGTGTAATGACGGCTCTGAGCGATAAACCTGGTTGAGATCGGACAACCAGCGCTCCAAACCAGCGTGCGATTCGTATTGGAGCAGATGCCAATCCAGGCTGTCGTCGTGATGCCACTCAGACCATTGTCCAATTTCCGCCCCCATGAACAGCAGCTTCTTGCCCGGCAGGGCGTACATATAGGCCATCAGCAACCTTAGGTTGGCGAACTTCTGCCAGTCGTCACCAGGCATTCCGCTGAGCAGCGACCCCTTACCGTGAACCACCTCGTCGTGGGAGAGGGGCAGCACGAAATTCTCATGAAAGGCATATAGCCCTCGAAAGGTAAGGCTGTTGTGGTGATAGCGGCGATGAATCGGGTCGTGCCGAATGTAGTCCAGGGTGTCGTGCATCCAGCCCAGATCCCACTTCATCCCGAAGCCCAACCCGCCGAGATAGACCGGTTTGGACACCATCGGCCAGTCAGTCGACTCTTCTGCAATGGTCTGGGTGTCGCCGTGGAGGCGGTAGACATCGGAGTTGAGGTTGCGGAGGAGATTGATAGCCTCCACGTTCTCGCGACCACCGTATGCATTGGGAATCCACTCCCCGGGCTTGCGGGAGTAGTCGCGATACAGCATCGACGCCACCCCGTCCACCCGCAGCCCGTCGGCGTGGTACTCATCGAGCCAAAAGAGGGCGCTGGAGCGCAGGAAAGACTGGACCTCATTGCGCCCATAGTTGAAGATGTAGCTCTTCCAATCTGGGTGGAACCCCAGCCTGGGATCGGCGTGCTCATACAGGTGGGTGCCATCGAAATACCCCAGCCCGTGAACGTCGGCAGGGAAATGGGATGGGACCCAATCGAGGATGACCCCGATTTCAGCCTGATGGAGCTGGTCAATCAGAAACATCAGATCCTGAGGGTCGCCATACCGGCGGGTGGGTGCAAAGTAAGACGTGGTCTGGTAGCCCCACGAGCCGTAGAAAGGGTGCTCCATAACAGGCAGGAACTCCACATGGGTGAACCCCAGGCGAGTCAGGTGAGCGATCAGGCGCGGTGCCATTTCTCGGTAACTCAGGGAGCGATTGCCCTCCTCGGGGACTCGCATCCAGGACCCAAGGTGCATCTCATAGATGGACCACGGCGCCGAGCGACCGTTGTTGTCGTATCGCCGTTCCATCCAGTCCTGGTCCTCCCAGGAATAATCCAAGTCCCAAACAACGGACGCCGTCCGGGGAGGCTCTTCCGAGCAGAGCGCAAATGGATCGGCCTTTTCGGCCTGGTGTGCATTGGCCCGAGAGGCGACGTGGAACTTGTAAATGGCGCCCTTGCCGATCCCCGGAACGAACAGCTCCCATATTCCGGAGGAACCCCGTGGCCGCAACGGGTGCATTCCCTGGGTCCAGCTGTTGAAATCGCCGATCAGACTCACGCTCCGGGCGTCTGGAGCCCACACCGCAAAGTGAGTACCTGCCTTGCCTTCGACAACCGCCGGGTGCGCCCCAAGCTTTTCCCAGAGGCGGTGGTGGGAGCCCTCATTGAAGAGGTAAAGGTCATCGTCGGTCAGCGGGCTGCCGGAGATGGCTAACGTGCTCAGCCCTGACTCCGGGCTCACGTGGCGGCCCCGATCAGACTCAATACGCCGCGCAGAGGGATTCCGACCCACGCCGGGCGGTTGTTGAGTTCATACCTCAACTCGTAGAGCGCTTTCTCCATCAACATGGTCTCCAACAGAACGATGTCCTCTTCCAGTGTGCGTGAGAGCAGTGGTTCGCCGCCTGCCACCGCCCGATAGGCTCGCAAGAAGACCGAGGTCACCGTCCCAACCCAGAGGTTAGCCGCGACCTGCATGCGTCCTTGCTCAATCGGCCGGCCCGATCGGTTGAGCAGCGCAACCTGAGCCACGTAATCGAATGAACGGGCCATCGCCGCAACATCCTTGGCCGCCCATCGCTTGCGACGCCGTTCGCTGATCGATCGGGCCGGCTCCCCCTCGAAATCGACGATCACAAAGTCATGGCCGGTGAAGAGCACCTGGCCCAGGTGATAGTCACCATGACCGCGGATCCTGCGCGCGGTCAAAGGCCGCTCCAAGACACCTCTGACCCGGGCTAGGACTTCCCCTTCCAAGTCCAGCAAGGCCCTCGCGTCGGACTGAGATGCCGCAGGAATCGCGGCCAGATTGGCCCGAAGGGCTGAGAATGCCTCAAGGCCGAGAGCCCGGATGGATTGATAGGCCGAGCGCTGCTCCAGCATGGTCGAGGGTTCAGGTGTGAATGCCGGGTCCGTGGTCTGGGTGGCTAAAGCCAGATGCATCTCGGCCGTCCTTCGCCCCAAAAGGCCCACCACATCGACATAGTTGCCAACGGCGGCGCGGGCCTCGGCGGATGCCTCTTCGGTGACCCACCCAGCCACCGACCCGGCCATCAGCGGCGGTGGGTGCCCTTCGATGAAACGCCGGCCGGCGTGGTCGAGATAATGGTCGAATTCGGCCTGGGCCTGTTGCCAGCCATCACACTGACTGGGCACGTAGGCCTGAAGGACAGCGGCAGTGTTCACACCACCATGGCTTGGACGGTACTCCAGCCACCCGGCCAGTTGAGGAATCTGTAGAAATCGCCCGTCCTCGGTGAGCCTTCGACCGATTTCGAGTTCCGGGTTGACGCCCTCCTCAACCCGACGAAACACTTTCAAGATCAACCGTTCCCCAAACACCACCGAGTTATTGCTCTGTTCCACTTTGGATATGGATGGCTCCAGGCGATCTTCACTCGGACCCTTCAGGGCGGAGAATGCAGGCGCGGGACACCCGGCCAGTACCCCATCCGCACCCTTCAAACGGCCCCGATTTTGTATCGTCTGAAGCAGCGCGTTGGCAAACGCGGGGCTCGCGGTGGCGTCGTATATCAGTCCGGTGACGCCGTTGACATCACTCCGGGCGAGAACTGTCTCCCTTGCCACCCTATCGAGCAGACTCGGCCAGTCCCCTTCCATGCAGGCCAGGGGCAGGAGGTAGTGGTCTGGGTCGCCGTCCGCGTATTGCACCTCTATCAAGAGGAGATGGGCCATCCCGGCGGGCGATGGGACCTCAAGATTATCGACCACCAGGGTGCGCCGCATCCGGCGAGCCTTGCCCCCGAACCAGCGCCGAGTTTGCAGGTAAGAGGGCAGCACCTCCTCCAATCGGTTGCGTTCGGTGCCACTGAACAGCCGGTCCCAACTATCGGCCAGAACGATTTCAGGAATATCCAAATCCGACCCCACTGTCGGTTGGTTCAAATTGGGCGTGCGCTGTGGTTCCAATGAGAACCAGTAAAACCCATGCGGCCCCATGGTTACGAAATAGGGGAGTTCGCCGATTGGGGGAAACTCGGTCCTTCCGAACATTTCCACCGGAACCAGGCCTTCGAAGGCGCGGAGGTCAAGCTCCGCCGCCTGCGAAAATCTGGACAGATTCGCGATCACCAAAATCAGCTCGTCCTGGTGCCTGCGGATGAAGGCCAAAACCTTGCGGTTGTCGGGGTGGAGTGGCTCGAAGCTCCCCCGCCCGAAGGCCTGGTATTGCTTTCGCAATGCGATCAGGCGCTTCATCCAGGAGAGCAGGGATTGAGCATTCCCCTGCTGGGCCTCGACATTGACGGCTTCGTAGTGATACTCGGGATCGACGATCACCGGCTGGAACAGACGCTGGCGGTTGCCGGTCGAAAATCCAGCGTTACGATCGGGGCTCCACTGCATCGGAGTCCGGACACCATTGCGGTCGCCCAGGTAGATGTTGTCGCCCATCCCGATCTCGTCACCGTAGTAGATGAACGGGGTTCCCGGCAGCGAAAAGAGGAGGCCATTCATCAGTTCGATGCGGCGCCGGTTGTTGGCCATCAGTGGGGCTAACCGCCGCCTGATGCCGAGGTTGATCCGGGCATCGGGATCCTCCGAGTAGACCCGGTACATGTAGTCACGCTCTTCGTCGGTAACCATCTCCAGCGTCAGCTCATCGTGGTTGCGCAGGAACAATGCCCATTGCGCCTCCTCGGGAATCGGCGGGGTCTGGGCCAGGATGTCCACAATCGGAAAACGATCCTCCATCCGCAACCCCATGAAGAGGCGGGGCATGAGCGGGAAGTGAAAGCACATGTTGCTCTCGTCCCCATCACCAAAATAGGCGGCGGCATCTTCGGGCCATTGATTGGCCTCGGCCAGCAGCATCCGGTTCTGGAACTTGGAGTCGATGTGCGCCCTTAACGTCTTCAAGAATTGATGGGTTTCGGGCAGGTTCTCACAGGTGGTGCCCTCGCGCTCGAAGAGGTAGGGGATGGCATCCAGGCGCAGCCCATCAATCCCCATTTCCATCCAGAAGTCGATCACTTTGAGAATTTCTCTCTGGACGCTCGGATTGCGGAAGTTGAGGTCCGGTTGGTGGGAATAGAAACGGTGCCAGTAGTAGGCATTGGCTTCGTGGTCCCATGTCCAGTTGGAAACCTCGAAATCCTTAAAAATGATGCGGACGTTCTCGTACAGGTGATTGGTTCCGCTCCAGACGTAGTAATCCCGCCAGGGAGTGCCGGGTTTGGCCTTGCGAGCGCGCTGGAACCAGGGATGCTGGTCGGAGGTGTGGTTGCAGACCATTTCCGTGATCACTTTCAACCCTCGGCGATGGGCCTCCTTGACCAACCGCCGTACATCCCGGATGCTGCCGTAGGTCGGATTGACGGAGTAATAATCCGCGATGTCATACCCATCGTCCTTGAGCGGGGACGGATAGAACGGGAGCAGCCAGATGGC
>DASZFH010000216.1:0-3768 GCA_035939985.1 Candidatus Dormiibacterota bacterium | reverse complement strand
AGAGAAGGTCGGAGGTGGTGTTACCGCATCGATGGTCTTGCAGGGTGTGAAAATCGAAGGTCTGATCGTCGGCCCCGAAGAAGAGCGCCTTGAGTTCCGCGGATCCACCCGGACCAGCCAGCCGTGCCTCTACCCGGTTCTTGGAGAAATTGGAGCCTAGGCCGATATGGACCAGGCGGACCGTCGCCTCCTGGCCGATGTGGATCTTCTGGTCCGCGAATTGCCAGGCATGCTTGCCCCAACGCTGGAGAGACATATAACTGACGTTGGCGCCACGACCTGCGTATATCTCGGCTGAACCGCTGCAATAGGCCGGAAGATCCAGATCTGGGGAGAGGAACTCGTCGAGGCAGGTTACCTGGGACCCTTCCCCGGCCAGGATCAAAGTGTGGGGAAGGACCAGGGCTCCGCCCACGCTGGACCAGTACTGACTGACCAGCGGCTTTTCCACCACGAGCCCGTCCGGGATGTAGACGAAGGTCCCGCCGGAAAAGAAGGCCGCATGCAGCGCTGTGAACTTGTCGCGATCGGCGGTTGTAAGCGCAAACAGATGCCGCTCGATCAGGTTCGGATGTTCTCTAGCGGCCTGTGAAAGTGGGCAGAAAATGACCCCACCAGCGGCCAGGTCGGGATCCAGCTCCACCTTGCCTGGCTCCGAACCGCGCTGGCGCAGGACTCCTGCCACGTCTCCAATTGGGTCGGCCGTTGGCGCCCCATTGGCGGATTCCATAGCCGCAAACCGAGATAGATCGAGTTTCTTGAGGTCGGTGCGCCGCCACTCCTCCTCGGTCCGGGAGGGCAGGTCGAAGTTCTCGAATAGCTCAAAGGCGTTGCGCCGGCGGGCGCGCAGCCAGTCTGGTTCGTTGTGGAGGGACGCGATCTCCTCCACAGCTCTGATGTCTAGCCCCATCTACCCGACGCTGCCTTCCATCTCGAGCTGGATCAGCCGGTTGAGTTCGACGGCATACTCCAGCGGAAGCTCCTTGGTGAACGGCTCGATAAAACCATTGACGATCATGGTTTCAGCCTCAGCCAGAGGAATACCGCGACTCATCAGGTAGAAGAGCTGCTCATCGGAAACCTTACTCACCGTGGCTTCGTGGCCCAGCGTCACCTGCTCCTCCGCAACTTCGTTGTAGGGATAGGTATCTGAGCGTGAGAACTCATCGAGCAGCAGCGCATCACATTTCACGAACGACTTGACATTCTTGGCACCGGGGTGAACTTTGACCAGGCCTCGATAGGAGGTCCGCCCTCCGTCTTTGGAAATCGACTTGGAGGTGATGGTCGATGTCGTGTTGGGAGCAACATGGACCATCTTTGCGCCCGCGTCCTGGTGCTGGCCCTTGCCCGCGAAAGCCACACTCAGAACGTCGCCCTTGGCGCCTTCTCCCATCAGATAGACGCTTGGATACTTCATCGTTATCTGCGAACCGAGGTTGCCATCAACCCACTCCATGGTCGCGTTCTCGTATGCAACCGCTCGTTTGGTGACCAGGTTGTAAACGTTGGTCGACCAGTTTTGAATCGTGGTGTAACGGCAGCGGGCACCCTTCTTGACCACGATCTCAACGACCGCGGAGTGGAGAGAATCGGTGGTGTAGATAGGGGCCGTGCAGCCTTCGATGTAGTGAACAAAGCTGTCCTCGTCGCAGATGATCAGGGTTCGCTCGAACTGGCCCATATTCTCGGCGTTGATCCGGAAGTAAGCCTGGAGGGGGATCTCGACCTTGACGCCTTTGGGCACGTAGATGAAGGACCCACCCGACCACACCGCCGTGTTCAGAGCCGAGAACTTGTTGTCGGCGCTGGGGATGATGGTGCCGAAGTACTCCCGCATCAGGTCCGGGTGTTCGCGCAACGCGCTGTCGGTGTCCAAAAAGACGACGCCCTTCTTGGCCAGATCCTCGTGGAGCGAGTGGTAAACCACCTCAGACTCGTACTGAGCCGCGACGCCGGAGAGGAACTTGCGTTCCGCCTCTGGCACCCCCAAACGGTCAAAAGTGTTCTTGATGTCGTCAGGCACCTCGTCCCAGCTCTTGCTCTGCTTGTCGCTGGCCCGCAGGTAATAGAAGATGTTCTCGAAGTCGATCGTGGAGAGGTCGGCACCCCAGGTGGGCATTGACTTCTTGCGAAAGATGGCAAGCGCCCGCAAGCGAAGATCCAGCATCCACTGGGGTTCCTGCTTCATCCAGGAGATTTCTTTGACGATCTCCTCATTCAGGCCCCGCTTGGCCTTGAAGACGTATTCCTCAGGGACAAAGAACCCGTACTTCTCCTTGTAATCCTCACCGACATGGATTTGGGGAGCAGTTGCCATTACGACCTCCCCTTAAGGGAAAAGGGGCAGGAGGGCTTGGTTTCACGAAGTTTACGGAGTGAAACTCGGCTTCGCCGACCCGACGGCGGGGGGAAACCGTAGGTGTCCCCCCGATTTTCACCAACGTGGATCTGTGGAGCAGTTGCCATTACGACCTCCCTTTAAGGGAAAAGGGGCAGGAGGGCTTGGTTTCACGAAGTTTACGGAGTGAAACTCGGCTTCGCCGACCTGACGGCGGGGGGAAACCGTAGGTGTCCCCCCGATTTTCACCAACGTGGATCTGTGGGGTTGTTGCCATTTAGGCCTCCTCGGCGCCGACGCTGGCTGGCTCGCCCGCCACCCACTGGGAGTAGCCCTCACGCTCCAACTGGTCGGCCAGTTCAGGGCCGCCCGAGAGCACGAAGTTGCCGTTGACCAGGACATGCACGAAATCCGGCTGGATGTACTTGAAGATGCGGGTGTAATGGGTGATGATCAGAGCCCCCATATCGGGACCACGCATGCGGTTGACCGCCTCTGAGACGAATTTGATGGAATCGATATCGAGTCCCGAATCGGTTTCATCAAGGATCGCGATCTCGGGCTTGAGCAGAGCCATCTGAAGGATCTCGACCCGCTTCTTTTCGCCCCCGGAGAAACCCTCGTTGATGTAACGAGTCAGGAATGATTGATCGATCTTGAGGACGTCAAGGTGATCTTTGAGTAGGGCCCGGAACTCCTTGGGACTGACAGCCTTGGATCGGTCCTTGCCGTCGTAACCGCGGTGAGAGTTAAGCGCTGTGCGCAGGAAATTGGTCATCGTGATCCCGGGCACCACCACCGGGTACTGGAGGGCTAGGAAGATGCCCAGCCGGGAGCGCTCATCGACCTCTAAATCGAGGATGTTGCGACCCTTGAACATCACCTCGCCGGCATCGATCGAATAGCCGGGGTGCCCCATGATGGAATGGGAAAGGGTCGACTTGCCAGAGCCGTTGGGGCCCATCACGGCATGCACCTCGCCCTTGTTGATACCCAGTGAGATTCCCTTCAGAATCTCACGGCCCTCGACGCTGACCCGCAGTTCCTTGATTTCAAAATCGGCCATTGCTTCTGGTTGTGTCTCCTTGCTTAGTTGGGAACCGAGGCGGCATTCGCGTCGGCGGTCCCATTTCCATTTGTGACGACATATGTGCAGTTCGAATCGTGGTCGGGAAGAAAGCTTGAACGCTCCAGATCCACGCCCAAGAGCCTGCTGTAAAGCCCCATTTCCATTCGACAGGGATGCCCGACTTCGGCCGCCACATCGCCGATGGGACAGTGACATTGCTTGATCGAGAGAGCGCCGTTTGGCTCCTCCACGACTTCTGCCATGTGGCCGTGCTCGGTCGCGAGGCGAGCCAGCTCCCGAACCTTCTCGCCCAGGGTCAGACCCTGCAGGCGAGGACCATATTCAGCTTCCAAACGTG
>DASZFH010000215.1:0-9333 GCA_035939985.1 Candidatus Dormiibacterota bacterium | reverse complement strand
AAGCTGCAATCCAAGGAGCGAGCCAGCGCCTTGGCCAAGGTCGTCTTCCCCACTCCGGGCACATCTTCGATCAGGAGGTGGCCTCGACACAGCAGGGTGATGAGGCAGAGTTGGATCTCCGCTTCTTTGCCCGTGATGGCCTTCGCCACATTCGCCGCCACAGCTTCGGCGACGCCTCGGATGACCTCAATCGAGCCTTCGGGTTTGGGTTCGGCAGAACCGCCATACATGGTGACTCGTCGACTATAACGGGCTGCGTTCCGTTCGGACGTGGGCCGAGTAACGACCTCCTGGCGCGGCAGCAAGGCCCCAGTCGGACTTGCGGCTCGCCCGGCGTCCGTTGTGGTCTACCACTACATCAATCAGGTGGGCGGCTCGACCGGCAGGGTTCCTTGAGTTCCGGCCCAGGGCCAGTTTGACGCCATCCCAAACCATTTGTTAACATCCACCGCGTCGTAAGGCGCCGCCTGGGTAGGGCGGCCGAACCCCCGGGGGAGAATTTCTCTGGCAGTATCTCGCCGTTACCTCGCACACCTAGTCGCGCTTGTTGTCTGCATCGCCGTTTCCAGCTTCGGAGCGGTCAACCAGCAATTGGCGGGGACTGGTCTGCGGCTTGGCGCGGTCAACGCCCAGGCACTGGTTGTGAATCAGGGCGGACAGGTGGGTGGGGTCGGACTTGGCCGGCTCAGCACCATCATCAAACCGATCGCGATCCCGGATGAGCCCGAGGTCTCCCATGACCCGATCCACTACTCGGTAGTCAGCGGGGACACCCTGAGCGGGATCGCCGACCAGTTCAACCTCACCGCCGATGAACTCCTCTGGTCCAACCCATCGCTGGACAAGACAATGGTCGTGCACGCCGGCGATCACCTCCTGGTTCCCCCCGTCTCGGGTCTGGTCGCAACGGTGGCAACCGGTGACACAGTTGCCGGCCTGGGGACCACATACCATGTCGACCCCAGCACCATCATCGACTTCAACTTCCTGCGTGACCCCAATCACCTCACCATTGGGGCCGTCCTCGTCATACCGGCCGGTCGGGGCAAGCCTCTATATCCAGCCACCACGTACACCACTACCCTGACCGCTCCAATCGGGCCGTATACGACGAACCGGTACCCATATGGCTGGTGCACGTGGTATGTGGCAACGAAACGAAACATTCCCTGGAACGGCGACGCATGGGAGTGGTACTACGCCGCCAAGGCCATGGGCTATGCGGTAACCCCGCTCCAGAAATGGGCCCCACAGGCCGGTGCCATCCTTGTCGACTGGGAGAGTTCGGTCGGGCACGTCGCCTATGTTGAGCAGGTCTACCCCGACGGCTCGATCCTGGTCTCGGAAATGAACTACAAGGGCTGGGGGGTCATCTCGACTCGCCACATCGCACCAGGCGGGGTCCCCCTGATCGGTTTCATTCTCTGACCGTCACTAAGTCCTCCCTCCGGTAAGGACCTAGGCCCTCGACTTGGGAGGACGAGCAGGTTCTGATGGGATCCCGGCTCGGTTTTCTTCAAAACGACCAAGCACGAAAAGCAGGAGACTGAGACGATTTAGGTACCGGAGCAATTGCGGATTGACGTCTCGGCCCGAGCCGCGCACCAGGACCACACGCCTCTCAGCCCGCCGAACGATGGCTCGAGCCAGGTCAATTGCCCCTGACCCTGGAGTTCGGCCGGGAAGAACGAACTCCCGCTGCATCGGAACCTCAGCCTCTAGATCGGTCATCAGTGATTCAAGACCCTCGACGTCGGCCTCCGAGACCACGCCCCAAGAACCCACTTCCCCAGGAGCGCTGGCCAGCTCCGCGCCGACTCGATAGAGTGTCCGCTGGAGTTCCTCACAGATCTCCTTGGAGCGCGCATCGGAACTCAGGGCTCGGGCCAGACCGAGAGCACTGGAAGCCTCGTCCACCGTTCCGACCGCCTCGATTACCGGATGGTCTTTGGAGACCCGATCAGGACCGAGCAGGCCAGTTGTCCCGGCATCCCCCGACCCTGCTGTATCCCGCAGAGTCTTGCGGGTCTTGCGGGTCTTGCGGGGTTCTGATCCCATTTCCTTATTCTCCTATCCCAACCGGATTAACAGGCACGGTTGTGACGAAGCCAAGCGCCCCGCAAAGTGGACCTATGACTGATGGCACCTGCCCGACCCACCCGGAGTACGACGGATTTGGAGACCCACCCGACGAGGATTGCGAGGACTGCGAGGAGCTGCGCAGTGAGAGTGAAGCCTGAGCCCGGATCCGGGCTCCGCAACCCTGGATCGCTACTCGAAAACTCGGGACAATTCGTAGAGGTCCCGGGGGACTCGACGGGTCTCTGCGACCACCACCCCAATCGGGACGACCACAACCTCACCGTTTTGGCGGATCGGAATGACACCTTTCTGGCCGTCGGCGATCAGATCGGCGGCAGCGACGCCCAGTCGGGTGGCCCAGATCCTATCGATCGGAGAAGGTGTCCCGCCCCGTTGCAGGTGGCCAAGTACGGTGACCCTGGTCTCGAAACCGGTTTGGTCCTCGATCCTGCGGGCGAGAGAATCACCCACCCCCAGGGCGCGGAGGTCGATGTGTCCGAACGCGTCTCGCTTGGCTCCGGTCTCATCGACAACCCCGGTCAGCTCGGGCATCTGTACCCCCTCGGCGACGACGATGATGCTGAAGAATTTGCCGGCGGCGCGCCGGCGGTTGAGATGATCGATGACCTCGTGAAGAGTGACGGGAAACTCGGGAATGATGATCAGGTCGGCCCCCCCGCCAAGCCCTCCGAGCATCCCGACCCATCCGGTGTCCCGGCCCATCACCTCGACCACCATCACGCGGTGGTGAGCTGTCGCAGTTGTGTGGAGCCGATCCAAAGCCTCAGTAACGACTCCAACGGCGGTGTCGAATCCGATGCAGAATTCGGTTACCGCGAGATCGTTGTCGATGGTCTTTGGCAATCCAATTACCGGGAAGCCGGCCTCCGACAAAGCCGATGCGACCGAGAGGGTGTCATCCCCACCGATGGCGACCAGTCCGTCGATGCCGTGTCCTCGCAGCACCCGGATCACGGTCGGAATCCCATCGGGGATCTTCAGAGGATTGGTTCGCGAAGTCCCCAGCATGGTCCCGCCCTGCGGCAGCATGCCCCTAACCGAAACAACGCTGAGATCCTCCATCTCTCCGTGTCCCAGACAACCCGCCCACCCGTTCTTAATTCCGCTGACCTTGAGCCCTCGCTCGAGCGCCCTGCGCACCACCGCGCGGATCGCCGCGTTGAGTCCGGGAGCGTCGCCACCGCCGGTGAGAATACCTATCCGCATGCCGTTACCAGTTTCCACCCACACAGAATAGAGAGGTGGCGGGTTTCGGCGCTCTGGGGAATTGAGGAACGGCGGCTAGACACGGTTCATGTCAGACCGTTCGGCCAGCCCCGGAGGAAGAAGAGTGACTCGACAACGCGACCACCGACGAGCCCTGTCAGGCGGGTTCAGGTGAGTCGGCAGGCACCGGAGCTGATTTGGTCCTATAGTCTGAGGATCGGCGGCGGGGTCGTCGAAGAGTCAGTGAGGGACAGCGCCCGGTTGGCGCGTGAGGAGAGATGGGGATGCCACGCAGCATTCGGGTGAAATTTTGCGCAATCGTTACCGCTTTGGGGGCTATGGTTGCGGTCAACCCTACCCCGCTGGCCGCTCAGGCACTGGCGGCGCCAGGGTCCGACGCGCTAGCCACCCTGACCCTCAAGGTGCCCACACAGGTTGAAGTCGGCGTGATTGCCGAAGGCTTCGTCGTCACATTGACCAATACCAGTGCATCACCGATCACGAACGTGGCGGTCAACCTGGGCGTTCCGCTCGATTGGCAGGCGAGCCCGAATCAGCCCGCTCAGGAGGCCAAGCTGGGAGCTGGAGCAAGCCTCACCGTGTCCTGGTCGGTGACGATCCCTGGCGTGACCAGTGGCCTTTATCCCATCCATGCCGGCGCCACCTTTGCCGACCCCAACGGCGGGCCAGTTCATGTGCTCGGTGCTGACGCCCAAACTCAGGCCCTGCGCACGCTCCATCTGGCCACGATTGATCTAACCCCGCGCACCGGCTTTGTTTCGGCCGGTCAGTCGCTGACGGTTACCGCGACCATGGCCAACATCAGCCAGGCGAACCTGACGTCGATCGCAATTTCGCTGACTGGGATGACCGCGACTCCAATCGACCCACAACCCATCACCCTCTCGCCCGGTGCCTCAGTGAGCGTCAGATTCAACATTGTTTTCCCGATCCCGATGGCAGCCGGGTCCTTCTCCCTATACCCGGCCGCCACCTATCAGGGGCCAGCCGGTGGGGGCCATGCGGGAGCCATCGGTGATGGGAGCTATTTCTTCAACCTTGGGGCTACCACAGCAGTTGTCCTGGCGGCTGCCCCCCCGCCCGCCGTTGCGGCGGGTTCGATCGAGGGCCTTAACTTTTTGTTCACTAATCAGGGCGACACGACTGTCTCGATTCCGACCGGCCAGGTGTCGGTTCAGTTACCCGCAGGGTGGAATCTGATCGCCTCCACCACTGGCACTCCCGCGTTGGATCCCGGCAACGCCGCCAGCGGGACGGTGAGTTTTCAAGTCCCGGCGGGCACACCTCCTGGGCCGGTTACCCTTCCAGCCTCCTTGTCTTACCTTGGGCCCAATGGCCCCGGGATCGCCACAACATCGGTTGTCCTGCCCGTCACCGCCGGTCCAGGGGCCGGGCCAGTCGAAATGCGCCTGTACTCGATGGGGATCATCCAGGGGACGATCGGCTCAACCATTCTCTCTGGTGATCTTTCCGACTCGGGGACCGCGGCACTTCAGTCCCCTGTTTTCGCGGTTAGGGCACCCTCAGGGTGGACCAGTCCTGCCCCCCAGTCCATCGCCAATGTGTCGCCCGGCTCGTCCGGGGCCCTCCCCGCGACCACTCTTGTAGTGCCCCCAAATCCCACTCCGGGTAACTACGTGATCACCGCGACCGTGAGCTGGTCAGGCCCCGCATCGGGAAGTCTCTCCCAATCGTTCCTCCTGGCGGTTGCCCCACCATCTCTGACCGTTAGCCAAGTCTCGGCCGCCGCCGGACCGTCCGGGTCGGAAATCGTGCGTTGGGTTCCGCCTGTAGCCGTTGAGGAGGGCCACGGATACCCTCTCCACTACGCTGTCTACGCCTTCTCGTACCCCGGAGTCCGACACATGTTTGAGACGTCCGGGGTGGGGTTGGAGGCCACTGGGTTGACGGCCGGCTCGTGGTACGTCTTTACGGTCTCCACCTGGGACCCGACTTCATCTACCTGGAGCCAATGGTCGAACTGGTCTACCTGGGTCCGGGACGGCGGGTAAAGCGAACCGGGGCAGATCGAGTATCGGTAACTGAAGAGCCTGCTACTAGTTCCCGGCAGGACCTCCCTAACTCCGGGTGCTTGCGGCGTCATAACCCGTCCTTCGTGCGTCTCGCCCTCTTCGTGGCTCCGTGCTTAGCCCTTCAATCAGACCCGACCACACCCCACGCCGGGCTCCCCGCCTTTTCGGCCGAGTTTCTAGCGGGGGGAGTCAAACCTTAGGGTCGCTCTCCGAAACCTAACCCGCAGTGATGCCGATCCGACCCAATCGGCCAAGCGGAACCCCACCTTCATCAGGCGGCGGAAGATTGGCTGCATGAACGGATAACGAGGACGACGGGCATTCGGTTACGCACGAATCCGCATCCGCTCGGGACCGGCTGAACTCGACCTTGCCAAACCGACCGAACGCTTCCCGAATATCGGCTTAACAAGTGATCGGCCAGTCGCAGGCAATCCTTTCGCAATTCCTGCCAAGCCACCGCCGCTTCGTCGGGGGAGCCTCCTAGGTTGAGATCGTGGCATCTCCAATTCAGACCCAATCGACGAAACTGGTCCCCCTGGACTCAATCCCCTCTGAGGGCTATGTCGTCCGACCGGAGTTTTGGGCTCAGGTCGACGGCGAGGCCGTCTTCGTGACAGCGGTCTTAGAGAGAACCGTGGTCTATGTCAGCGGAAGTGAGCGCAAGCTCACCAATCGGAAGAACTGCTTCGCCGATCCGCGCGATCTCGTGGTGAGACCGGTCACCTCAGCTTGGGGAGGCCGAGCTCCGAGCCTGCTCACCGCCTTTGGCCCTGACGCCGACCCTGACCTTGCCCAGGAGCCGTCCGAACTTCCCATGTCAGCCTGGCCCGACTGACACCCGGTCTGCGCCGGGGGGCAGATTCCCAGTAAGCTGGGCAACCCGGGGTATGAGAGAGATATCCAGCGGAGTCACGCTTCGGCGTGTCCTCCAATCCAATGCATTGACGCCTGCCCAGGCCGTGGCTGTGGGCAATTCGGTGCTGGCCGAGCTCGAAGCACTTCACGCCGCCGGCGTCGCCCACGGCGGCATCCACCCCGAGACCGTTTGGATCTCAAATGACGGCCGAGCCAGCCTGGAACCCGCTCACGCCGAGGGTGGGGCCGGCTACCCCGAGCTTGCGGACGATGTCAGGTCCTGCGGCCTTCTGATCTGTGCGGCCTTCGGTGTCGACCCCATGAGAGAGCAGGCACCCGCAAGTACCGGCATGGGCCCTGAAGCGGTTGCCGCCGTTCACGTTGCGCGCGAGATGGTCAGGGGCATGAAGGGGAAAGACACCGAGGGAGCATGGACCGACTTCGTGACCGCCGCCGGGAGCCTGGGGTCGATGGAGTCGCTGTCCCTCAGTCACGCCCAGCTTGGCGACATTGCGGGCTCTCTCAAACGGAGCATGCCGCTGTTGGGGGCACTGTCCGAGGGCTGGCAAAACCTTACCGACCGAGTCAGCGGTGGAGCCATACCGACGGGCGGGTACAACTCCGAGCCCCAGTGGTGGAAAAAGCCCAGAGTAATCGGATCAGCCGCTGCCGTCCTGATCCTCATTCTCGTAACCCTTTACGTTGTTAAAGGAGGCTCCGGACCCAGTTCCCTGCTGGCGATCAATGGGTCCTCCCCCCTGATTACCGGAGGATCTCCGTCGCCGACCACCAGTGCCTCGTTTACCTCTCCCAGCCCGGCCCCCACTCACGGCACTGGCACGGTGGATTCGGTCATCGCCCAACCGAGTGGGAGTTGCTCACCGGGAAGTTCATGCAGCGTGGACATAACGGTCAACTTCCCCGCCCTGCTCCAAGACCAGGACGTGGCTTGGACCTTGACTCTCACGGATAAATGCACCAACACGACCACCGATGCCCCCGGTGGCCATGTCGCCGCCAGTCAGGGCTGGACCTCCATCGAAGGGACCAGCAGCGTTTCCCTGCCGAACGCCAAGGCAGTCATCATCGTGGCCAAAACCACCACTCCCGAGGCCCATTCGTCAACCCCGGTCACGGTTGGTGGTGGCTGCTAATCCAGTCTGTTAGCCTGGTGACGAGGACTCGATTGTGACCACCCAACCTGCTGCTGAGCCCAGCCCGGATCGGGCCGACTCCGGAAAGTCATTTTCTCGCCGCTCAGATCAGCGTCCCGGGGAGGAGGCAGTCCAGGTCAACGACAGCTATAGGGGCAAGAAGCCCCCCCCCGAATCCGAGTCAGAGCCCGAACCCGACGATCAGCATCCGACTGGCGGCTAAACAGGGGGCACTGATGATGGCGGCGGTGTTAGCCGCCATCAACCTGACCAAGATCTGGGCTGAGCTCAGTCACCCGCAATACGACGATTTCCGCGACTTCTATGTCGCCGCCCGCCTGGGCATGCTCCAGGGCTGGGCCCACCTCTACGATTTGAACGGCCAGCAAAGGTTGGCTGAGCATCTGGGCTTGGGGTCGGGCTGGGGCCCCTTCGTCAATCCACCCCCAATGGCCTGGATGCTGGCACCGCTGTCGCTCCTGCCCTACCGCCCCGCCTTCTGGTGTTGGGCGGGGATGCTCACCCTGATGCTGGTCCTGACCTGGATTTGGGCAGCCCCAGGAGCCGGACGCTGGCGGTGGGGTCAGCTGTGCCTGCTGCTGGCTTTCTTCGTGGTTGCCGCCGGAGTCATCGAGGGTCAGGCGGTGCCGATCATTCTCGCCGGGGTCGCGGGAGCCTGGCGGTTGCTCCGTGGTGGGCGCCAAACTGCGGCCGGCCTGGCTTTGCTCCCAATCCTGTTCAAACCTCACATCGCCTTTCTCATCCCGATCGCCCTGGTTTCCGCTGGCTACCGCCGTTGCTTCCTGGTCTGGGTCTCAGGAACTACGATCTTGGTCCTTGGTTCGATCGCTTCCCTCGGTTCCGACGGTTTGGGCCTGTATGCCCACGCCATCGGAGTCTTGATCGGGTCGGCTCAGCTCGACATCCCGCTGCGCAGGTTGATCAGTGACCCCGTGGCCCTGGGAGTTGTTGACCTTCTGACCCTTGTCCTAATGCTCATCATTGCCAGGCGCAGCCACAGCCCCGAACCTGCGATCGTGGCCGGATCGCTGGGATCGCTTCTCATCGCGCCTCACCTCAACCCACAGGATTTCGCCCTGCTCGTCCTGGCAGGGTGGCTGAGTTGGCGGATGGAGCCCCGCGGTCGATGGGTCACAATCCTTCTCGCGGCGGGAACTCTGACCCTATTGACGGCGCCAGCTACACGCTGGTGGCTGCCGGTGGTCCTGCTCGAAATTCTCGCTCTGGCCCTCTTGACGGTCCGTGCATTGCCGATCCGGGCTTACCCCAACCCGGCGAGGCAGCCGTCTGTATGATCGACTTGTGAGTGAACCCACAATCGTGGCCCGTCCCAACGGCCCGCTGCGCGTCACCGGACCGATCACCATCACCGACCCAACCGGCCAGGAGATCTCGATTCCGGCGGGGGTGACCGTGTCGCTCTGTCGTTGTGGGCATTCGACGGAGAGGCCCTTTTGCAGCGGAGCGCACAAGGAAATCGGCTTCCAGTCCCTGGAGCCAATCACCCGGTCCTTCACTGAGGGCTAGCCCCCCGGACAGGCACCTGCTTTCGCACCCTTGGGCCGCAGCTAATCTCTGTTGATGGCAGGAGTACCGGAACCGCCTTCTATATCCGCCGACAACCAGGCGGAGCCAACCTGGATTCCGACCCTCGCCGTTCTCGGCGCGCTGATTCTGCAGCTGGCCCTCCCCGCCAATCTGGTCCTCGGGCCGCAGTGGTTGCTTCCTGCCCTGGAGGCCATCCTGCTCGCTCCAATCCTGGTTGGGGCGCGACGCAGACATCACCGGGAGGCAATGTGGGCAAGACTCACATCGATTACCCTCATCGCCCTCATCAATCTCGCCAATGTGGTCTCACTGGGGCTGCTGGCCTATTACCTGGTCCACGGGGGGAAAGCCGGGGGGCAACAGCTCATCGTCGCCTCGATCGGGATCTG
>DASZFH010000214.1:0-1809 GCA_035939985.1 Candidatus Dormiibacterota bacterium | reverse complement strand
CTCTCTTCTGTGGTCCTCGTTCAAATGCGCTCGGTATTATCACTGCGGTCCTTTATCCCCAGAAAATCTTCGATTTTCCGGGGGCCCCTGGAATCGGCGTGAGAGCACTATCTCACGGGGCTGGACCCCAATTCGTTCGCCGCAAATCGGTGAATCTCGGCTTAACCGAGGGAAGGTTGGTAAGTTGGTTGCGATAACACTGCCAATCTCCTGGAGGTTTCCCCATGCGCGTTGCCTGTCTGATCGGCGATTTTTTTGAAGCTTCCGAGTTCCAGGTTCCCCGCGAGGGGTTCCAGGCGGCTGGGCACGACGTAGTCACGATCGGTGCCGACCCCGAGGTTGAGCTGCATGCAGTTCATGGGCCTATGACCTGGCACGTGGAAGCCTCAATCGACAGCGTCAGCCCGGATGATTTCGATGCCCTCCTAATTCCGGGGGGCTACTCCCCCGACAAGATCCGGTCCAACGACGCCATCGTGGCGTTCACCAAAAGCATGGTTGAGGCTGGTAAGCCGACCTTTTCCATCTGCCATGGCCCGTGGCTGCTGATTACGGCCGATGTGGTGGCCGGCCGTCATCTGACCGCTTGCAAGCAGGTCCGTTCCGACCTTGGCATGGTCGGGGCGATTGTCTCCGATGAGGAGGTCGTCGTCGATCGGAACCTGGTCACCTCGCGCAAGCCTGACGACCTACCGGCCTTCCTGCGTGAGTCGCTCAAATTGATGGCAACCGTTCCTGCTTAGCCGTTAGGGCTGGGCTCGGCGGAGGCCGGAACGGGCGCGGGCTTGGGCACTGCGTCGGGTTGGTCCTTCCGCACCGACGAGTGCGTCCGGCAGCCTTTGCTGCAAAGTCAACAGAGGGGAGAAGAGGTCGCCCAGCTTCTCCACCCGGGCCAGGAGTTCGGGTGCCTGAAACACCGACCGAGCCGGATCACCTGATTCCAACAGATCTGAGACTTCGTCCCAGGTTAGTGGGGTGGAGACGGATGGGTTCTCGCGAGCGCGCAGCGAGTAGACGTTGATGGTCGTCTTGCTGGCGTCGTTTTGGCTCCAATCGATGAAGACCTTGTTGGTCCTGAGATCCTTTCGCATCAACGACACAACGTGTTCGGGATGTTGTTCGGCCAGGGTGGTTGCAATGGCATATGAGACCGTCTTGGTCTCCTCATAGTTGGTCTCGCCGTTGAGGGGTACATAGAGCTGGAGCCCCTTTGATCCAGAGGTCTTGGCGAACGACTCCATCCCGAAGGAATCAAAGATCTCTTTGACCCACAGGCCCACTCGCGCACAGTCGACTATCGTCGCCGGCGGCCCGGGATCGAGGTCGAAGACGAGGTGTCGGGGACGCTCGATGTCATCGCCCAGAGAAAGCGATGTGTGCAGCTCCAGCGTGGCGAGATTGGCCACCCACACCAGGGAAGGCAGGTCGTCGACGGTGCAATAGTCCATGTAGCGGGCATTACCGCCGCTCCAGATGGAGGCGGTGTGCACCCAGTCCGGACGGTGCTTGGGGCAGTTCTTTTCGTAGAAGAACTCCTCCGTGACCCCATTGGGATACCGCTTCAGCGTCAATGGGCGGTTCTTGAGGTGGGGGAGGAGAAGGGGCGCGATGCGCGTGTAATAGTCGACCACCTGAGCCTTGGCGAACCCGACCTCTGGGTAGAGGATCTTGTCCAAGTTGGAGAGCTTGAGGGTCCGCCCCTCGATCTGGACTTCAACCGAGGTGGATTTCGCAGCCATCTCCGCTAGGGTAAACCGTTCCTCGTTAAGGGACATAAGAGACACCTCGTAGAGGACCGCCGATCGAGCC
>DASZFH010000213.1:0-3362 GCA_035939985.1 Candidatus Dormiibacterota bacterium | reverse complement strand
TAACTGCGCCCACACGACAAAGCACTGGAACCACGTTCGGCTTCCGCGCGCACATCCCCCTCACTCAAGACTTTCCGGCCGCGTACGTCTCGGTGAAGATGTCGCCCTGAGCCGCACTTGAACCCGACCTGCCTCCACCTGGGCCACGGAGGACAAAAGCAATGATCACGGCTATGGCCGCACCGGCGAGGGGTCCGGCCACGTAGATCCAGTATCCGGTGAAGGTGGTGCTGGCGAGGTCGGGGCCAAAGGTGCGGGCGGGATTCATCGAGGCGCCGGAGATTGGGCTTCCCCAGAGTCCAGCCAAGGCGATGTAACCGCCTACCCCCAGCGCTCCGAACAGGCCGATGTTCTGGGCCCCCGATGCCGTGCCGAGAATGACGCTCACCAGGCCCGCCGTCAACAGCAACTCCATCCAGAATGCGGCCATGTCCGAGTGACCAGGGGCGGGATAGTTCGCCCCGTACTTCGCGGAGACGGTGATCACACCATGGAGCACGAGTGCGGCGAGCGTTGCCCCGATCAACTGCACGACGACATAGCCCGGTACCCGTCGCCACGGGAAGTCTCGCCGCAGGGCAAAGGCGACGCTCACTGCGGGATTTAGGTGGGCGCCTGACACCTTGCCCATGAACAAGATGATCCCCATCACCATAAGGCCCGGAGCAACGACGGCTGCTGATCTTCCGATCATCCCCGGGAATGCTTGGCCCATCATGCCGCCTCCGGCAGCCACCATCACAAGGAGGAATGTGCCCAGAAGTTCGGAAAACAGACGCCGCCATTCCTGTCGCGGGTCATTGAAGTTGGTTATCCGCTCGACAATGTTCTCTTCGTATCGAGCGATAGGGCCAAGGGCGGGTAGAGCCTCCGAAGCAGTCATAGTTCATCTCACCTTCCCAGAACCAGAGTTCAGTGGGGACGTATTCCTCCAGGCGGATTGCGGGCAAGGCCGCCGAGGAATTTCATAGCAACGGGATCTTTCGGGCGCAATCGGTTCTCCACGGGGCATCGAACGCGTTCCCAATCGCCAGTTCGGTGGGTCGCTACGAAGGCGCCCGGCCTGGCCGGGCTTGCGTTCATGACCGTCTCAGCGTTGCAAGCACCACCTCACTTGTCGCTTCCATCAGGTTGACGAGCGCCGCCGACATGCGGTCGAGCCAAAGGCACTGAAGTCTCCACTCACAGTTGGAGACCCCAGAACACGCATCGCTGGCGGTGCCCTCCCGGGACCCTCGCCTACTGGATCGGGGACCCGGTACGTCAGAGACGTCGTTGACGCTCGTAGTGCCGTCGGGTGCTAGCTGGCGCTTCCGAAGTCGGGCAGCGTGAGCGCGCCATCGGCGCCCAATGCGAACCCCGGATTGTGGGCGACCTCCCACACGTGGCCATCTGGATCGCGGAAGAATCCGGCGTAGCCGCCATAGAAGGTCTCGCCCGGAACTTTGGTGACCTCTCCACCGCCGCTGGCGGCGGCACTCACGACTTCATCAACCTCATCACGGGAGTGGACGTTGTGAGCGAGGACGACTCCTCCGAAGTTGCTGGTTCCGTCGTCCTCGATCCCGGCATCGGCTGCAACCTTGGCGCGGCCCCACAGGACAACGGCTTGTCCTCCCGTCTGGAAGAAGACCGTCTCCTCTACCTCCTGACCAGTCCAACCAAGGTGTTCGTAGAAGGATCGTGACCGTTGGAGGTCGGAGACGCCAAGCGTGATCAGGCTCACCCTTTGCTCCACGCGATGGACTGTATCCGAATGAGCCGGGTCGCCTGTCGCCTGAGGAATGCCAGGACGAACCCAGTGCGTACCCCATCATCTGCCGGGAGAGGAGACAGGACCTTGTCCCCTGTGCCCTATCCCAACGGGGCATCCCTGACCGGAGAGCTGGGCGGTTCAACCGAGATTGACCGCGGTGAGCGCGCTAACGCCTGTGGCCACCACTGGGACCACTGCTTGGCTGAGCGCTCCTGCCGGCATTTGATCGATCAAAGGTCGAGCAGCCAGTTCGGTCCCCACGACGACACACGTCGACGCCGCCCGACCGGGCGAAGAATGACCAAGCCCGCAAGGACGAGACTGACGCCCAGGATGAACATCTCCTCGAGGTAGGCGCCTGTGAACGGCAGTCCCCCTGGAACGTCGGCGCTTTCAGTCCCGCTGGTCGCGGTAGACCCCACGACGGTGTCAGAAGCAGAGGCGGACGGAGGTTGCCCCGCGCTCGCCGCGTTCGCCGCGCTTGTTCCCGGAGCAGGCGGTGCAGAGGAGCCGCCGTTGCTGTCCTGGGTGACGACGGGCAGGATCACAGCAACGTGGCCAGGACCGTTGGCATTGATCGCCCTTACACGGATTTGCCGAACGACCTTTCCGATCCTGAGGCCGTCAATGTGACAGGCGCCAGGGCCGGGGTTGAGCGAGATGCAAAAGTACTTCCCGCCGTAGTTGGACGCCATGTAGTACAGAATCGGAGAACCGCCATCGGAGACGGGTGCACTCCACGACACGGATACTCCACGAACGCCAGCAATGTAGGTTGCCTGAACGGCTGTGGGCGGCCCGGGTCTGGTCATCGGAGCCGAAGCTCCGGCTGACGGCGAACTGAGCATGGCTGCGAGCAGCGGGAGGGCCGCCACGCCCATCAGCCCGAGTCGTCTCACGGAGCCCCCTCCCTCGTCGGCCGGGTTCCCTCAGTCAGCACATTCAACACCTCAAATCGAGCGAAGGGAAGTGAGCTCGACCCACGCCCGGCGCGGTCCAGCGGCGACCTCCCGAATGGCTGCCAGATGCCCCATTCTGTCAGGACAGGCAGCGGAGGTAGGCGATTGAGCCGCCGCTCCTCAGAAGAAGGGCGACCTGACCCGAATGCGGCTCAGAGGGGTTGCTGGCGCGACCCGGCGTAATCGGTTCACCACCGGGTCAGACGGAAAGTTGCCCGACTCCTCCCCGTTTCTGACCCAGCAGCTACGTACGGGTCTACTCCCTTAGATGGCTCTTGTCGATGGGAAACTTTGGATGCCCAATGCCATGCCGACACCAATCGTCGGCGTCCCGCTCAGTGTCCGGTGGAGCCCTGGTTCCGTGTCCCAGAATGCCCGAGGTCTGGAAAGAAAGGCATGCCGGGGAAGCACCTTGCGACGCTATTGAGCAACAACCCGCGGCCCTGACCATCCCGGCTGCGTCGTCAATCCAATCCAGCCCCCCGGGCGTGCGTTGGTGCGAAGGCCGGCCATCGCTGATCCCACTGACGCTCCACGCCAATGACCGCTCCGAGGGCCAGCGCCACCGCGGCCCAGACGAAAGAAATCCAGGACCTGGCTCGCCGACGTGCTGACGAAGCACCCGTTCATCATCCGGCCACTCGGAT
>DASZFH010000212.1:0-3928 GCA_035939985.1 Candidatus Dormiibacterota bacterium | reverse complement strand
CGGGCCCGCCGCTTGCGTCCGCTACCTCCGGGTTGGCACCAGTCTCTCCCAATCGGTAGTAGAGGCCCGGATGGTCGTTGAGGACAGCTGTGGCATATGGATCGGTGACCGTCACCGCCGGGGCACCGCCGCTGCTCAGGTAGTGATGCCTGATATTTGCCGCCGGCAAAGCGGACCCGTATACGGCGGCTTCATCCAACTGGCCCTGGAAGCCATTGCTGCCATCATCACCGCGGGCACCGATTCGAAGAGGCTGATCAGGGGAGGTACTCAAGAACGACACACCGCTGACCTGGCCGTCCATTCCGCCATTGATGTAAACGGTCAACGTTTGAGCCACCGAATCGTAAATGCCATCGACCATATACCAGGTGTTGGCCGTAATCGCGACCCCGCTGGCGACCTGATACGGACAGGTGGTTCCGTTGTTGCAAAGCATCACCAGGAGGTGCCCACCTTGAATTCGCATCACATAGCTTCCCTCGGTTGCCGAGTATTTCTCCAGGATGCCCTGTTGGGTTCCAGCGTTGGAGGTATTGATCCACGCCTCTAAGGCAAAAGCCTTGCCAGGGTCGTCATATGGACTGGAAGGCACCGTAAAAGAACCACCAGCAAAAGTGGTCGCACTATCTGATGAGTTGGCCAAAGCCCCCGGTACAACTCCACGCGTCATTGCACCCATGCCAGCCGCGCTGAGACCGTGGCCAGAGGAGTCGTAAGCCACGGTTCCTTGCGGCTCATCCAACCTGTAATATGCCCCCGGTTGATCGTTCATGACCGCCGAGAAATAGGGATCGGCGGTTGGCGTGACGTAGGGCGAGTAGGCGGACCATGCACCCCACCCAGCAGCGTTTGCGGCAATGATCGTGAACGTGTAGGCGGTCCCGTTGGTCAGGCCGTTTATCCAGGCCGAGGTGGTCGAACTGCCAACCTGCTGACCACCTGGATACACGTACACCGAGTACCCAGTGATCGGGCTGCCTCCGTTGGAGGCCGGGGCGGTCCAGGACACGTTGGCCTGCTGACTGGCCGGTACGGCAGTGACATTGGTCGGAGCCCCGGGGTATGTGCACGCGAGCACGTTGGCCGAGGCTGCCGACCACGGGCCCCAACCGATCCCATTCCACGCCGCCACGCTGAAGGAGTAGCTGGTTCCGTTGGTCAGTCCGGTCACTGTGTACGAGGTGCCACTCCCACCGGTGTTGAGCTCGCCACTGCCAGGGTTCCAGGCAATTGCGTAGGCAGTGATCGCGGCGCCACCGTTGGAGGTCGGGGCGGTCCAGGAAACCGTGATCTGGCCACCCCCACCGGTCGGAACTGCGACTCCAGTCACACCGGTCGGCGCCCCCGGTTGTGACGATGCGTGGACGACGGGCTGGGTCATGGTCAGGGTGCCCAGGAGCGTGGCCAAGGTCGTGAGAACCGCCGCGGTCCTTAACCTGATCGATCCTGAGCTGAGCCTGGATAGACCCTTCATGGCTGCCCCGCTGGGGTTGCCACTGGAGATGGCGGGGGCGGAGGCGCCGGAGATCCCAAGATCGGCTTAACGGCTGGCGCGGCCATCCCGGAGGGCGACTTCCAGGGAGAGGGGAAAGGTGGCAGACCACCCAGGCTCTTGATCGCCGAGGGCAGCGGCGACGAGGTGCGCTGGCTGGGCCCCGAGGGCGGGACGCTGAGGGATGCCACCGCGGACTGCTGAATCTCGATAGTGGTGGTGGCGCCCAGAGCAAGCACGATCCCGATGACAAGCGTCCACACCGTCCGCCGCGCAGTTATCGATACCACCAGTTAACTCTCCCCAACATTCCCACCGGTGGATTCGACCGCCACCATATTGACAGAACCCAGCCACGGGCCCTGACAGTCATCGCAGGGTCCGGCCGAATTATATGACGTCCATCACGGTTGTGCCGGCCCGATCTCAGCCTGGTGAGTTATACGTAGGTCCGGAATTGGGGTTAGCCAACTTGGGGTTAGCCCAACCACCCCCCTTGGACCCTAGGCGGGTAGTCTGCCCCAGAGGATTCGAGACAAGGCCAGGATCGCCAAGACAGAGGCACTGCCCCAGGCGAGGGCGGATACCAGCGGCTGGCTGAAATCGGTGCCCCCGAGCACTCCGTGGAGGAAGATCAGGCCATAGGCCGGGTAGGAGAGGCGATGGATCCACTGCCAGAGCGTGACGTCCATGCGCCGCTTCAGCCATCCGGTGATAGCCACCAGCATGATCAGATCGAGCGAGATCGTGCCCAGCCCGATGGCCAGGACTCCATTCCAGCTATAGGCGGCCTGAAACGGAACCACCACATCCAGCGGGGTTAGCCGCGCTGTCTGGTCTAAGAGCAGGGTCAGGACGTGCAACAGGCCAAGTGGAATCCACAACACGGAAGTGAATTCGTGGGTGGCGCGGATGGCTCGATTGTTGGCCAACCAATCCAGGATTGCACTGCGAAGCGCCATGCCGGTCAGTATCGAGATCGATAGGGCCGCGAAACAGCTCAGGCCGGCCACCCGAGCCAGGACCCAGAAATAACTATCCAGGGTCACGCCGCCTCCATCCACCAGGCCAGGCCGCGGGCGGCAAGGAATTCGCGCGCCTGGCCAGATCCAAGCAGGAGGGCCGTTTTGGCACTAACCTCGGCCTCGGCAGCGTTGGCGGCCACAACCGAGACCTGGGCCAGATCACTGGCGGCAGGCCGGCCTGTCCGGGGATCGATGAGGTGATGAAGACCAGCACCCCATGCCCGCTTGCGAACACTGCTCGTCGCAGCCCCCTGGTCTTGGAGCAATACGGTGGTGCCGGCCAGGTCGATCGGCCAGCCTTCACCGTCGGGCCCTGTCCCAGCGGCGAACAGATCACCGCCAAGATTGGCCAGCAGGTTGCCTCCCATTGCAGCACAGAGCCGATCCGCCATCCAGCCCTTGGCGATACCGCCCAGGTCGACTCCGGTCCCGGGAGCGAGATACGCCTGGCCCGGCCGCAGGGAGAGCATCTCGGGCAAAGGCGGGGGCGGGATGGTCGGGCGAGGCGTGGTCGGGCCCTCGACGAACGGGCGTCCGTAGCCCGCCCCAATCACGCATCCGATCACCCCAACATGAACAAGGCCACCACTGACCTCGTAGGCGTGAAGCGAGTCTCGGAGGAGGTCGGCCAATTCATCGCTGACCTCCCCCCACCCCCCGGCGCCCCGATTCAGCCTGCTCAGCTCACTTGCATCTTCAAAGCGTGTGAAGCGACGGTGACGCTCCAGGACCCAATCCCGTGCCCGCTCCAACGTGCCCCCTCCCGCTCCCACAGCGAACAGGCTACAGGTCGTGCCGAGGGCTTCGAACCGAAGTTCGGCGATCTCACGAGGCATAGGTAGAGGTGACCGGTTGATAGGCCCCCCCCTGACGCACGCTGGGAGTCAGGTGGACCCCATCGGCTGGAGTGGGCGACGGTTGGATTTCGCCATTGGCGACAGCAACGACCTTCGGCTGCAGGGGTGCCGACGAATTTTTGACGTGACCACCGACAAACACGGCGGCGACCACGGCGGTGACCATGGTGAGTCCGACCGACCCCACCTTCAGGGCCCACTCCGGCGCGGCTTTCATCAGAAGCTGGCCACCGGGGTTTTGATGAAGGAAATCTTGTCGAACGAGTCGCCCAAGATGGGCTTGGGGTCCGCCCCAAGGTGGGAGCCAAGGATCTCCTGATACACAGACCGGAAGTCGACGGTGTATTGGAGGTTGCCGGTGCTGTCCAGGTTTTCAAGGCTTGGAGCCTGTCCCAGCAGCCCACCTTTGATGGGGTCTCCGATCAGAAGAACCGGAGACGCGGCCCCATGGTCAGTCCCCCCACTGGCGTTTTCCTTGGGCCGGCGACCGAACTCCGACCAGGTGGCGACCACGACCTTGTCCGCCATGCCATGGGCCTGGAGATCGGCAT
>DASZFH010000211.1:0-3634 GCA_035939985.1 Candidatus Dormiibacterota bacterium | reverse complement strand
CATCCGGAGTGTTGGTGGCGAGCAGGATGTCTGGAGCTGCGTCAAGTGCGCTCTGGCTGCTGATGTAGTTGTATACCGTCGTCAGCTGAACCTCGGATTCAGTTGCGGTGACCCCGGCCAAGGCCAGCTTCTGCTGAATCAGATCGGCTGAGCGCCGTTCGATCCCGCTCTCATCAGAGGTGTAGGCAATGGTGATGTTGAGGTTCTTGGGCAGGACCGCCTTGGCCGCGTTGAGGTCGTAGGTGTAAGTGATGGGGGCGAGGGTCGGATCGAACTGATCCTTGGGGTAGACGCTGGTGGAGAGGGACCCGATGTCACCATAGACACTGCTCACCAAGCCGGGGATATCCATGGCTTGGGCCAAGGCTTTGCGAACTTTAACGTCGCCCAGAGGGCTGCCCGTCTTGGTCAGGTTGAAGTAGATCAGTGGCATCAGGAACGAATTCGACTCCAACACCTTCAGGCTGGAATTGCTCTTGGCCGATCCCAACTCAGCTACTGGGTAGGAGTGGAGGATGGCGTCCAGGTTGCCCTGATTCAGCTCCAGCCGCTGGGTCTCCATATTGGGTTCGATTGCGATGTCGATTTCTTTGAAGTGAGGTACGGGGCCCCAGAAATTCGGGTTCCGCTCCAGCACGTATTGGTGTCCCCGGTCGAACTTGGTCAGCATGTATGGCCCGGTCCCGTCCATGTGGGTTTGGGCCCAGGTTTGGGCAAAGTCTGTGCCGGCGTTGTCGGTCAGTGCCTTGGCGCTGATTACTTTGGGCGCCCAGGCTGAAGCCATGAAGTCCAGGAAGGGGGTGACCGGTGCCTTGAGCACCACAACAAACGTCAACGGGCTGGGGGTCTCGTAATGGTCGACGTCGGCCAGCATGTAGCCCGAAGCCTGGTTGACATTGGTTCGGCGTTGGAAGCTGGTCTCCACCGCCTTGCTGTCCAAGGTGGTCCCATCGCTGAACTTGACGCCCGACCGAAGGGTGAAGGTATAGGTGAGGCCGTCTGGCGATTTGATCCAGGAGGTGGCGAGCGAGCCCTCAAGCTGAGTGCTGTCAGGCTTGTATTGGAGCAGGCTCTGATAGACCGAGAGGATGACGGTATTGCCCTCGATGTCATAAAAGACGTCTGGGTCCGGGGTGCTCATGTCAGAGAGGTAGGCGAGATGGAGCACGTCTCGATTGGAAGCGGAACCACCGCTGCCGCAGGCCGCCACCAACAACACGCCGGCCAGAGCCAACGCACCCAAACGAAACCGCAATAGCCGATCAGTCATCTGAATCTCCTTGAATCTCATCCCCGGTTATCTGGCCCTGTGGCCACGTCCGAACAAGTCCCGAATTGCATCCCCGGCCAGGTTGGCGGTGGTTGCCAGCAGGAGCACCGCCACGCCCGGCGCGATGGGTATCCACGGATGGCCAAAGAGGTATTCGGATCCTCTTGCGGCCATGGCGCCGAGCTCAGGAGCCGGTGATGGAGCCCCCAACCCCAAGAACGAAAGCCCTGCCAGAGTCAGAACCAGGTTCTGGATGTCCAGGCTGGCCGTGACGATCACTGGTGGCAGCGCGCCGGGAAGCAGGTGTCGAGTCATCAACCGAACGCGGCTGACGCCCGCCAGTCGGGCCGCGTCGATGTGCGGTCGAGATCGCCAGGCCCGGACCTCACCTCTCACCAAGCGCGCGTACCAGGGCCACCAGACCACTGCCACCGCGATCAAGGTGTGGGGGAGGCTGGGGCCCAAGGCCGCGACCACCGCCAGCGCCAGGATGGGTCCGGGCATCGCAAGAAAGGCGTCGGTGATCCTCATCAGGATGGCATCGGGCAGACCCCCGATCGATCCCGCCACCAAACCGATCAGGCCACCGATCAGGACCCCAGAGAGGATCACGGCGACCGCGCTCAAGAGGCTGGCCCGAAGGCCATTGAGGACCCGAGAAAAGACGTCCCGGCCGACTTCGTCGACTCCCAGGAGGTGATGCACCGACGGGGGATCGAAAGCGTTGGCCACGGCCAAAGTTGGGTCAACGGTGAGGAGTGGCCCAATGATCGCGATCATCACGATCAAAACCAATCCTCCCAGGGCCATGAGATCCGACTTGGGGAGTGCGCCCATTGCCTCCCAGCGGGATTGGCGCCGGGGCCGGAAGACGCTCTCGATCGCGACGGTTATAGCCAAGCCGCGACCTCAAGATGGGGGACCGCATCGAGCAGCATGCGTGTGTATGGGTTGCCGGGCCGTCGGCAAATCTCGTCCGGAGCCCCTTCCTCCACGATCTCTCCTCCCGTCATCACCAAGATTCGATCGGCCACCAAACGCGCCGCCGCGAGATCGTGGGTAACGAAGACCATGGCAAATCCGAGTTCGCGACGGAGCCGCCCGATCAGATTGAGTGCCCCGGTAGCCAAAGATGCATCCAGGGCCGAGATGGGTTCGTCGCAGAGAAGCAGGCCGGGCGGATCGATGATGGCCCGCGCCAGCCCCGCCCGTTGCCGCTGACCACCTGACATCTGGTCTGGCTTGAGGCGGGCCGCTTCCGGGGGCAACCCGACCCGCTGCAGCGATTCGGAGATCCGCGCTCGACGCATCTGGGAGGTAAGTTCGGGGATTCGCTCAGCCAGGAGTTCGCCGATGGTCATCCACGGCGTCAAGGAGGATCCGGCGTCCTGAAACACCATTTGAGGGGACGGGCCACCCAAAAGCTGGACCGTGCCCGAGTTCGGCTTTTGGAGGCCGGCAAGAGCGCGCAGAAGGGTCGATTTGCCGCTGCCGCTCTCTCCAACGATTGCCACGGCTTCGCCAGCCCCGACCTCCAGGCTGATGCCGCGCAGCGCGTGGTACACGTGGCCCCGTCCAAACCAACCCTTGTTTCCGAATTCCACGGCGAGGTTGGTCACGCGCGCGCCACCATGTGGGGTCGCTGTGGCTGGCCAGGGATGAGTCTTAATCTCGGCGAAGGAATCTCTGAGAACCGACAGGGCTGCGCCCTGGCGGATGCAGGCAGCGACTCCGTCGTGCCGAAGGGCCCGGTCCTGCTCCGGTATGCCCTCTTCACAGGCGGAGTCTGCCGCCGCGCAGCGGGGCGAGAACGCGCACGTTCGCAGGTTGATACGCGCGTCCGGCGGCTCCCCAACCATGGCTGGGAGCGGGCGACCGCGGTCACTGTGAAGAGTGAAACGGGACCCCAGCAGGGACGCGGTGTATGGATGCGAGGGCTTGGCAAGCACGTCCCGGGCTTGGCCCAACTCGATAATGCGTCCGGCATACATCACGCCGATGCGGTCGGCCACCTCTGCCACGACACCCAGATCGTGGGTGATCAGGACGAATGCGCATCCGAATTCCCGGCGAAGGTCCGAGAAGAGGGCCAGAACCTGAGCCTGGACGCTGACGTCAAGGGCAGTGGTCGGCTCGTCGGCGATGACGAGCTTTGGCCTCCGAGCCACGGCCATGGCAAGCATCACCCGCTGGCGAAGGCCGCCAGACAGTTGGTGCGGATATTGTCTGAGGCGAGACTGTGCCCTCGGGATCCCGACTGCTTCAAGCAAACGCAGGGCCTCTGCCTTCGAGTCAGCTACCTCAAGCAGCTGGGTCCCAATCCTAGAGGTTGGGTTCAGGGACGTCATCGGGTCCTGAAAGACC
>DASZFH010000210.1:0-5008 GCA_035939985.1 Candidatus Dormiibacterota bacterium | reverse complement strand
AGCAATTGGCGGGCGACGCCACGCTCCTCTATTACATGACCGAGGAAGCCCAAGAGGGACGCGACGCCTACGTGGAAAAGCGAGCGCCTGATTTCTCCAAGTTCCCCCGCCGGCCCTAATTGATTTGGGTTAGAGGGGCACGGCCGGCGACGCTTCTGGCTTCGGTCGCTCCGGTCGTCATTGGGTCTGCGGTCGGGTGGCATGACCGGCGATTCAGCTTCGTCCTGGCCGCGGGCGCATTGGCTGTAGCGATGCTTCTTCAGGTTGGAGTGAACTACGCCAACGACTACTCCGACTTCAAGAAGGGAGCGGACACCCCAGCCCGGATCGGTCCCCAGCGCCTGGCGGCATCCGGTCTGGTCCCGGCCCGCAAGGTAGCTCTCGCCGCGATCATCGCCTTCGCCCTGGCGTCGATGCTCGGTTTCTGGATCGCCCTGGTCACGGATTGGAGGTTGCTGCTGCTTGGAGGCCTCGGTCTGGCGGCCGCCTGGCTCTATACGGGGGGCCCACGACCGTATGGTTACAGCGGGTTGGGGGAAGTCGCTGTCTTCGTTTTCTTCGGACTGGCTGCTACCGCCGGTACGACCTACGTTTTGGAGCTGCGGGTCACCCCACTTGCCCTATTGGCTTCGATTACGCCAGGGTGTTTGGCGGCCGCCGTCCTGGCTTTCAATAATTTGCGGGACCTCGTCACTGATCGCGAGACCGGCAAGCGGACCTTGGCGGTACGGATCGGGCCGGAGCCGACCGTCTGGATGATCAGGGGCTTGCTTGTGATTGCCTTTGCCGCCCCATTTCTGAGCCTGGCGACCGGTGTCAGCCCGTGGGTACCCCTCCTGGTACTCCTGGGTATTCCATTCGCGATCGGGCCCTGGCGAAAGGTGAGATTGACTGGCGCGCCCGCATTGGTCTCAGCCCTCAAAGCAACCGGGAGGCTGGAAGCCGTGCTAGCTCTGCTCTGGACATTCGGACTGGTCCTGCACCGGTGAGTGTGGCCGTGATCGACGGGTACGAGGTCATCCCCTTCAGCCTTCCCAGCCGGCTGGGCCCCACCCGGGGCGTGCTCCTAAAACTCAAGGCGGGGAGGTTGGTCGGCCTCGGCGAGGCGGCTGTTCTCCAAGCTCGAGGCAATGACCTAGGAGTGGTTCGCTCGCAACTGGTGGGAGCCGCTCAGGCTGTGGTGGGAAGAGCACTGGCGGATGTCGACGACGCCTATCAGCTCCTCTCTGCAGCCGTTTCGCCGGCTGTGAGCTCGGCGCTGGAGTCGGCCCTGCTTGATCTGCTGGGCCAGTCCAACGGGCGTTCGGTTTCAGATCTACTGGGAGGACCTGGCCGCAGGGAGGTCCGATGCGGTGCGCTGCTGCTTGGTGATTCCGCCGCCGCTATCGGCGAGGAGGCTCGCGGAGTGATCGCGGACGGTTTCGGGGACCTCAAATTGAAGTCTGTCGATGGAGGTGGTCCGGTCGATCTGGAAAGAGTGAGAATGCTCCGAAGCTTTTCCCCCGGGCTCACACTTCGCCTCGATTTCAACGGCCTGGTGCCGGGAGAGGCCCGCCTGAAGGAACTCGCCGAGGTGGGCCTGTCGATAGCTGAACAGCCCCTGGGGGTGTCGGACGACCTGGGGGCATGGCTGAATTTGGCGATGGTGTCCCCCATACCTGTGGTAGCTGACGAATCGCTCGGATCGCCGATTCTGGCCGGTCAGTTGGCAGGGGCGAAATTGGGCATGGCCGCCAAGCTGGCGACGGTTGGTGGCGGCCGGGCCGTTGTCAACCTGCTGGCTCAAGGTGACCTGGTTTCGATCGGTTCCTCGCACGAAAGCAGTATCGGTCTGGCCTTCGCACTGCACGTCGCCGCGGCCCTAAAGTCTGAGCCGGCGGCCTGCGGGCTGGCTACTCGAGCCTTTTTGCAGGCCGATCTCGCCCAGGGCCTGGGCCCGGAAGGCCCCCAGTTGAGGGTGCCAGCGGATCCCGGCTTGGGTGTGGAGTTGGACGAGCTGGCCCTCCAGCGCTACCGGTCGGACAGATGAGTTGCAAGCACCCGCGCAAACTCGTTCGGATCCTCAAGGTGGGCCGCATGGCCGACACCGGGCAGCACTCCGAACCTTCCCCCTGGCACCGCCTTGGCAAGACCGGCGGCAGCCTCAACGTAGCGTGCGTCGAGTTCGCCGGCCAGGAAGAGAGACGGGCATTTGATCGTTGCCAGTGCTGCCCGGTTGGGAGCCGGTTGGGCCCCTGGCCCCATCTCCCTCAAGGATCGGGCAACACCTTCGGGTCTGTTGACCAGGCGTTGAGCTCTGGTTCGGGCTTCGAAGTCCGGACCTCGACGCTTCAAGCCCGCAAAGAGGGGCAGGCTGAGCCAGCGATCGACGAACAGGTCGATACCCAGGTCGTCAATTTGGTCGGCCATCGCCAGGTCGGACTCCAACCGAGCCTCGCGCGCAGAGTCATCCAGCCATGCCCCACACCCGAGCGTGGTCAGAGAAAGCAGGCGTTGAGGATATGTGGTGGCGAGGTGGAGCGCCAGACGGCCTCCCATCGAATAGCCGACGAGGTGGACCTCGCGGGCGCTGAGGGAGTCCCAGAGCTTGATCAGGTCGTCAACGCACGCGTCCAGGGTGTGGGGTCCAGAGGCCCGGCTGCGGCCGTGCCCACGGAGGTCTGGGATCAACCAGCGCTGGGTCTGGGGCATCAGATCCACCACTTCCAGCCAACTGGTGGCGGTCTGGGTAAAGCCGTGGAGGAGGGTTACGGCCGGGCCCTGGCCGATATCGTAATAGGCCATTTCTCCGCCCTCGACTTGCAGAAGTTCCACCGCTCAATCATGCCGTGAGTGGGGCAGCCCACGTTTTCGCTGCCACCTTGGCTGACGAATTGGCCGCTGGCGGGGTGCGTTATGCCTGCATCTCGCCGGGCTCTCGCTCGGCTCCCCTGGCCATGGCATTCGCCCGCCATCCGGCCATTGAAGTTCTAGTACATATCGACGAGCGAAGCGGTTCCTTCTTCGCCCTGGGGCTGGCCAAGCGGACGGGGACGGCGGTGGTCCTGGTTTGCACCTCCGGGACCGCGGCCGCGGAGTTCCACCCAGCCGTCGTCGAAGCTTCCTACTCGGCCACTCCGTTGATCGTTTTGACGGCGGACCGGCCTCCCGAGCTGATCGGTGTTGGCGCCAATCAGGCGATCGACCAATCGCACCTTTACGGAACCGCGGTGCGATGGTTCGCAGATCCCGGGGTTCCCGAGGTCGACCCTGGGGCGGGGGCTCGCTGGCGGCAGTTAGCCGCTCGGGCCATTGTCGAAGCCACCGGACCACCCGCTGGACCGGTTCACTTGAACCTTCCCTTCCGTGAGCCGCTCACTCCGGACGTGGGCGAATCGCCTGCCGCTCTTGGTGGACCGTCGACGGCGGTTACGGGGAGGCGGCTTCCGACCATTGAACACGAGCCGATTGCGGGCTTGGCGCAAGCCTGGAATTCATCGGCGCGTCCGCTGATCTTGGCTGGGGAGATGAGGTTTGGGGGGCGCCTTGCACCGGTTCTTCGTCGGATCCTGACCACAACTGGGGGTCTGTTGTTCGCGGAGCCGACCTCCCAGCTTCGGCTGCGAGGTATGCCGGGGTTGGCGGTGAGGTACGACCTCATTCTCGCCACCGGGACGGGCCCTTTGCCTGGCCCTGATCTGGTGATTCGCCTCGGAGGGCCCCCGACCTCCAAGAACCTGAACCGATGGCTTGGGTCCAACCGTGTCCCCACCATCGTCATCGATGCGGACCTGCCCGGGAGAGATCCTGATCGCTTGGCCACAACAACCATTCCCGGAGATCCGCTGCCAGTGTTGGAATCGGTTGCCGGCCTGCTGGAGACACGGCCACCGCCGACTTGGCGTGAGCGGTGGCTGCAGGTCGATGGCCGGGCCGAGAAGTTGCTTGACGAGGCCCTGTCCAGGAGCGAGCTGTTTGAGGCTCATGCGGTTCAGGCTTTGCGGCCCCTCTTGGGTTCCGGTGACGCCCTGATGGTCGGCTCGAGCATGGCCATCCGTGACATCGACACCTTCTTGCCAGCCTTGGAGGATTGTCCGATGATCCTTGCCAATCGCGGTGCCAGCGGAATCGACGGTCTCGTTTCGACCGGGTTGGGGGCGGGGCTGTCGGGCGGTCGTCTGGTGATGTTGATCGGTGATCTGAGTCTTTATCACGATATGAACGGGCTCTGGGCGATCAGGCGCCATGGCGTGAGGACGACTCTGGTGGTGCTTGACAACGATGGTGGTGGGATCTTTTCCCACCTTCCTCCCTCCCTCCACTCGGATGTATTCGAGGAGTTGTTCGGTACCCCGCTATCGCTCGACCTGGCGGACGTAGCCCGGCTCTACGGCCTCGAATTCGTCTCGGTCAACCACCCCGGCCAATTGGCGCGGGTTCTCGCCGATGCCATCGCAAGCCCGGCTTCCACGCTGGTCGCCGTCCGATTCTCGCGAGAGAGCAGCCTAAGCAGTCACGTCAGGGTGATCGAGTCCCTCGCCATGGGGCTAGGCCGAAGCCGTTAGAGCCGCGGTCAGGGCCTCGAGCTTGAGGTCTGTCTCCGCCAGCTCTGCGGCAGGATCGGAGCCGGCCATGATGCCACAGCCCGCGTACATGTGGCTGCCACCGCTTTCGAGCAGACCACAGCGAAGGGCCACGGCGAACTCGCCGTCGCCTGAGCCGTCGATCCACCCCACGCCACCCGCATACCAGCCTCGGTTGATGCCTTCGAGTTCTGCGATCATCCGCCGGGCGGCGGAAAACGGGTGGCCGCAAATGGCAGGGGTGGGGTGGAGGAGGGCGGCAATATCGAGGGCGCTTGCGTACGGAGGCCCAGCCAGCTCCGCTCTGATGGTGGTGGCGAGATGCTGAATATTGGTCAGGCGCACGACCCCCAGAGGCCCCGACGATAGTCCGGATGAGACTGGGAGCAGGGCCGATTCGATATGGGCCGGGACCAGTGCGTGCTCGGCGCGGTCTTTAGCGCTGG
>DASZFH010000209.1:0-5891 GCA_035939985.1 Candidatus Dormiibacterota bacterium | reverse complement strand
GCACGACCTCGAAAACGGCTGTCAGCCACCCTGGCTGCTCCCCGTCCAAATCGATTCGCACTGGCTCAGGCGAACTCACCTCTACCCGTTTGACCAGTCTGTGGGTGACAATCGAACTACCCGACTTGAGATGAGATCCGTTTCGAACCTGGGCCAGGAAGGCTGCTCCCGCCAAGGTGCCCAAATCCCCCACAACCACCAGATCTAGCCAGCCGTCGTCCGGACTCGCGGTTGGCGCGACCATCATCCCACCACCGAAGTACCGGCAGTTGGCCACAATGACCTGCTGTGCTTTCAGATCCTGCACCTCCCCGTCAACGACCAGTCGGACCGGTTTGTTCTTCCAGCCCAGCCCGACCAATACCGAGGCGGTCAGGAAGGTCAACGGCCCGTTGAACACACGCAGACCGTGATTAACCCTATGCACGATCTCTCCCCCGATCCCGGCGTCTGCGATGTTGATGAAATGGCGCACCTGGACGCCTCCGGAGTGCCCCGCAAAGGTGGCTCTGCCCACGTCTACCGTCTGGCGCTGAGAGCCGCTGAGCACCGCAGCGACCAGATCGGGGTCATCGCCAAGGTGGAAGGTGCGACGAAAATCGCCACCCGTTCCCAGTGGGATCAACCCCAGGCCGGTTCGACTCGGGATCCGTTCGGAGCCGTCGAAAAACCCATTGACCACCTCATTTAAGGTGCCGTCTCCGCCCGCCGCGGCAACCAAACCCCGACCTTCCAGCACCGCGGCGCGCGCGATCTCCGTGGCCTCATTCGGCCGAGTGGTCAGGACCGCCTGAAAATCGACCCCTGCCGCCTTTAGTCGGCCAGCCATGGCGTCCCACCTTCGGCCGGTCCGGCCGCCGCTGGATGCCGGGTTGACGATGATCAAGATTTCACTCAAGGTTGTCCTCCAAGCTGTTTTTCGCCCCCTTGTCCCCGCGACCCCCAACTGCGTTCGGATTAAGAGTGCCCAACGGATCCAGGCTTGCCCTCACAGAATCCCAAACACCCCACCAGCCCCCGAGCTCTGTTTTCACCCAGTCTCGGCGCGCCCGACCAACCCCGTGGTGGTGACTGATGGTGGCCCCAGCCTCAAGAGCCCTGGCCATCGTTTCCCGCCAGCAGGCCAGATAGACCCGCTCGGCTTCCTCCTCCGTATCGCGTGAGCCTCCAAAGGTGAAGTACGCGCAACACCCTTGCAGGGTGGGGTGGCTGAAGTGACAGAGGGCGATCCCGTGGGCACTGAGTCCTGACTTGACCTGCTGGTGGAGGCCCTCCATCACATCCCAAGGCCCTCCGAGCTCGATCGTGTCAAGGAATGCACCCGTGGGCTCCAAGTAACCGCGAAGGCGATCGGCCGAAAGGTCGAAACGGTGCCTTTGCCAGCGCTCCCACGGCTCCGGCCCAAGGTCAGTGGCCGAGGCCAGCGCATCCCTAATCACAGCGAATTCCGCCTGGGCCACCGAAGGCTCACCAGCACTAGCCGCGACCAGCAGACAGCCGTCGAGGTCGAGACCTTGAAAGGCGGTGTCTTCGCGGTCATACAGACGCATGACCAATGGTCTAATGCCAGTGCGCAGCACTGATCGCATTGCCTGAAGTCCAGCTCCGATCGAGGACAGCTCCCACCCACCCCCCAGGACCAGGGTAGGAGGTGGGTGAACCCGCAGGGTCGCCTCCAAGATGACGCCGAGGGAGCCCTCAGCACCAATCCACAGCTGATCCAGGGCGGGCCCGACGGCCGACCGGCCAAACGGCCGGGGCTCCAACAGCCTGCCATCGGCCAGCGCGATTCGCAGCCCCAGCACTGAATCCTCAACGCTTCCATAGCGGGTCGATTCCTGCCCGGTGGAACGGGTTGAGATCAAGCCTCCGACGGTGCTGGTGGGGAGCGAGCTGGGGAAGTGACCCCAGGTCAATCCGTGAGCTTGGAGTGCAACCTCTAGGTCGATCCCAAGAACTCCGGCTTCCACGCGACAGGTGTGGTTGGTGGAATCGATGTTCAGGACTCGGTTAAGTCCGCCAAGGTCGAGCGCGATTTCACCCCCCTGCAGCCCGATGGCTCCGCAAACCCCACTGCCGGCGCCCATAGGGACCAGGGTGATGCCCTTAGCGGTTGCCCAGGCCAGCAGGCCCGGTACCTGGGCACTCATGGACGGCCTCACGACCCGCACGACTGGAGATGATTGACCAGCGCGCCGGCGCATCAAGCCCAGCGGCCAGAGATCGATGACCGACCGTTCGGTGACCGTCCCAGCCCCGGTGATCGCCTCCAACTCGGACAGGGCCTCCTGACTCATGCCGCGGCTCGGCTCCCGGCCAACCAGCCGGTGAGCAGCGGCACTCCAAATCCCTCGGCCGCCCCATAGTCGTAACCACCCAGGATCGCGCCCGCCGCCAGCAGGTTGGGATGTACGACCCGGCCCTGATCATCCACTGGTCGCAGCCCCTTATCAACCATCAGCCCAGTCGAGAAGGCCGGATTGGGGGAGATCCTCTCGTTTTGGCGAAAGCCTAGTGACCGCCTCGCGTCGACCCGCCGCCCCTCGTACATAACCGGCAGGTTCAGCAACGGTTCGGTGACAGTTCGGGATTTGACCAGGCCGCCGCCGATGTAGCGCCCTGTGGCCAGCACAAAGCTATCCGCGGCGACCTCGCGCGCTTGCGTCACCGCAGCCTCCAGCCGAGCCCCGCGAGTCCTGAAGCCCAGGACCTCATCTCTAATCCTGTGTACGCCCGCGGCGGCGCAGATCGACTCCAGGGCGGCATTGAGACGCCAGCCATGGACTGGACAGGAATGGCTGAGCAGTTCGCACGCCGTCGCAGGCAGGTTCTCAAACCCCGGCGGATAGGCCCAGATGTCTGCGATCCCGACCGGGAGCTGGGGGGCCGGCCGGCGGAACAAGTCGATCAAGCTCGCTCCCGGCCGCAATCCCTCGACGACCACTTCGATCGCCACCGATTGCACCCCTTGAGCGCTCAACGCGGCCGCGGTAGCCTGGGCGGAATAATCTCCGACACCCGCGACGCCCAGGACCCCCAGACGGCGCCTGCGCAGACGACCCAGGTCTCCCGCCATGACGGTTGAGGGGACCAGGTCGGCGAGCCGAATCTGCCCCATCACATCGGCGAACCGCCCATTTCGGCCCCGTGCCCCCTGGATGGGTAGGCCGGCCTTTCCAATCAGCGACGAAAAGACTGCCACCGCCTCGTCAAGTTGGGTGGCAACATCCAGCGCGTCTCCACCTAGCCGAACAAAAGGGTGGTGGGGTTGGGAGGCAAACAGCTGATCGAGATCCCCAACCAGATTCATCCCGCCGGAGTACAGTGCTGTCGCGCCAGGAGCCCGAACCAGCGCTGTGACATCGGCGCCTGCGCGAGCGGCGGCCACCGCGGCCATCGTCCCCGCGATCCCGCCCCCCACCACCACCACCCGAGGCATTAGGAGGGATGGGGGTGGGTGGGCGGGGTCGCCTCCAGCAGGCCCCTGGTCCGGGTGACATCCTTTTGAATCTGCTCGACCAGTTCGGCCGGGCTATCGAACTTGATCTCATCACGGAGTCGGGCGACGAACCTGAGCTCCAAACGTTGGTGATAGAGGTCGCCCTCGAAATCGAGCAGGAAGGCCTCCACTCGGAGTTGTGTTCCGGCAAAGGTGGGGCGGTAGCCGATGCTTATCGCGGCCCGGTGCAAACCGGTGGACAAACAAGCCCAACCGGCATAGATTCCCTGGCCCGGAATCAACTTGTTGGGCTCGATGGCAAGGTTGACAGTGGGGAAGCCAAGAACCCGGCCTATTTGATCTCCCGTCTCCACGACCCCGACCACGGAGAAGGCTCGCCCGAGCAAGCGATTGGCCTGATCGACTTGGCCCAGGGTCACCAAGCGCCGAACTTCAGTGCTGTGGAGCTCGGCACCCTCGGAATACACCGGGTTGACCACGGTGACGATAAAACGTTCACGCTGGGCGTATCCCCGTAGCCAGGCCAGGTCCCCCTCCCGATGACGGCCGACAGTGAAATCGGGGCCCGCCACCATCAGACGTATATCGACAGCGGCCCGCAATGAGATCATAAAATCCGAAGCCTCTTGAGCGCCCAATTGTGGAGTGAAGGGCACGACCACGGCGTGATCCAAATTGAAGCCTTCGAGTAAGGCCAGCTTCTCCTCCAGGGTGGTGATGGATTTGGGACAGCGGTTCGGGTCGACTACGCACAAGGGATGGGGCTCGAAGGTGAGGACGACTGATTCGACTCCATCTCTTTGAGCCGACTGGACCAGACAAACGATCACCGCCTGGTGGCCGGGGTGAACGCCATCGAAGCTTCCCAATGCCAGCGCGGCTGGACCGATGCGGGCCACGGGAAGGCCGAAATGGACCTTCACTAGATGAGTACTTTCTCGGGCACAAAGGTCCGGCGCAATGGGTCTGTATGGCCCAGCGCGACCAGGCGACCTTGATCGTCATGCGCTCGCACCGCCCCAGGGGCAGGTTCGGGAAGAACCCGGACAGCCCGCCCCTGCTTGACGAACGCCACCTGATCATGGGTCAGGCTCACACCCTGCATGTCGGGCAGGATGGATTCAGAGGGCAGCAGGGCTCTGGACACCGACTCCGGGTCGGTCAGATCGGACAATTCCACCGATGTCACCAGCAGAAAGGGTCCGTAGCCGGTGCGAACGAGCTTTCCCAGGTATCCGCCGACGCTCAACGCCGCCCCCAGGTCTCGTGCCAGCGAGCGCAGATAGGTCCCACTACCGCAAACCACCTCCAGGGTGGCAGACGCCTTAACCCCGGCCTGGAATTGGGTCAGGGTCGCCTGATGGATGTCCACTTCCCGACCTTCTGGATGCGGATCCTGGCCCGCCCGGGCCAACTTGTAGGCCCGCTCGCCGCCCAGCTTCACCGCCGAGTAGGCGGGGGGTTCCTGCATGATCCGGCCTACGAAGGCCGATAAAGCCCCCTCCACGTCAGCCCGGGTGAGACCGGAGGGATCGGCCACCGCACGCAACTCCGCCTCGGCATCGTCGGTCACGCTGCTAAAGCCGAAATGGACGTCGGCGACATAGGTCTTGGGAAGGCGATGGGCGTAATCGGCCAGCCGGGTGGCCGATCCCAGCAAAACCGGAAGAACGCCCGTCGCCAGTGGATCGAGGGTCCCCGCATGGCCGACCTTCTTGACCCCACTCGCGCTTCGGATCCTCTGCACTGCGGTGAAGGACGTCATTCCGGCGGGCTTGTTGAGGTTGACAACTCCGATCAAATGGTGGCTCGTCAGTCCGCGATCGCCGCCAGGGCGTCATCGGCGGCACCAAGTACCAGCGCAATGGCCTGATCCATGGGCCGCTGGATCTCTGCGCCGGCCGCACGCATGTGGCCGCCGCCCCCCAGGCCCCCGCAGAAGGCCGCCGCGTCGATCGCTCCGCGGCTCCGTACGCTGATCTTGGTAATCGAGGAGTTGACCTCCTTGAAGAGGATCGCCACCTCAAGGCCGGCAATGCTGTTGAGGGTGTCAATGATCCCCTCCGACTCCGCCATGACCGCTCCCGCCTCCTTGAGCATGGCGCGGGACACCGTCGCCCAAGTCAAGCGCCCGCCGTGAGAGACCTCCATCTTGGCCAGGCTGATGGCCTGTAGCTTGAGGGTGGTCAAGGGGCGGGATTTGTAGACCTTGCCCGCAATGTCACCCGGCTGAGCTCCCAGGCGGGCCAGCTTGGCCGCAGCCAACAGGCAGGCTTCTGACGTGTTTTCATGGCGGAAGCCTCCGGTATCGGTGAGGATGGCGGTGTAAATATTGGTCGCCATGGTCGGAGTGATTGGCAACCCACAGATCTCGAGGATGTCAATGGCCATCTGCCCCACCGCAGCCGCGTCCTGATCGATGATGTTGATA
>DASZFH010000208.1:0-5254 GCA_035939985.1 Candidatus Dormiibacterota bacterium | reverse complement strand
GCGGGCCGAATCCGATGCGGTCCTGGTCTCCCAAGCCGACCAGGTCGCCTCTACCATCGACGAGACCAGGGGCATGACCTTTGACCCGTCCGATCTCCCCCTCGAGGCCAGCGGCGGGGTCTCTGTCAGCGCCGCGATGGTGACCCCCACCGGCGGCATTGATCAGACCCAGGGTCAACCCCTGTCGACCGTGACCTTGTCGGGCCTTGCCCATCAGGTCTGGGCTGGTGGGAAGCCTCAGTGGAGCGACGTCACCGCTGGCGGTGTGGCCCGACGTGTCTACGCCCGCCCCCTCTCGGTTGGGCCGGAACCCCGGGCGGTCCTGATCGTAAGCCGGTCCATCAGTGCTGTCCAGGCATCGATTCTGAAGACAGCTGTGCTGTTGGCCTTGATATCCCTGGCGGTGGTTGCGATGGGGGCGCTGGCGGCGCTGTGGCTGGTTGGAAGCGTGCTCAAGCCGGTCCGCACCATCGCTGGGCTGGCCCGGTCGATCAGTGAGCGGGAGCTGAACAAGCGGGTGGAGATCGAGGTTCCCAAGGACGAGTTGGGCGAGCTGGTCAACACGTTCAACTCTATGCTCGGGCGGCTGGATTCGGCCTTTGACAGCTTGCGTCGATTCACGGCCGACGCATCCCATGAATTGAGAGCGCCTTTGACTCTGATGCGGACCGAGCTGGAAGGTGCTCTCCAACAAAATCGAACGCCCGCCGAATATCGGGACTCCTTGACGACTGTACACACCGAGGTTGAGCATCTGGGCAGGCTGGTGGATCAACTCCTAGTTCTCGCTCGAGCCGATGCCGGAGCGCTCAATCCCGCCCTGGAACCGGTTGATGTGGCCGATTTCGTCCACGAGACCGCCGCCCGTTGGGAGGCCACGGCTGCCGCGCGCCAGGTCCGGATCGATGTCCAAGCTCCCGACTCCGGCGTCATGGAGGTGGATCCGTCTCTACTCCGGAGGCTGTTCGACAACTTGATCGACAACGGGGTGCGTCATTCGCCACCCGGCGGTACGGTCAGCCTCAGCGCCATCCCCGATCGAGAGAATTGGGTCTTCGATGTCACGGATCGGGGCCTGGGCGTGCCTCTCCAGTATCAAGACCAACTGTTTTCACGCTTCAGTCGTCCTGATACCGCCCGGGCGCGACGCCAGGGCGGAGCCGGCCTGGGACTGGCCATGAGCGCATCCATCGCCAGTGCCCACGGCGGACTGTTGGCCCTGGTTCCGACCGCCACCGGAGCCACTTTCCGGCTCAGGATCCCGGGCCGCCCGCGCTGCGGCGCTCCCAAGGCCACCTAAATAAATCCGATGCCCCCGATTTAGCGAGATTTAAGGACCGTGGGGCAGTGTCGAATGCTGACTCGTCTTCACGAACGACCTCTCCCTAAAGTGGGAGGCTCCAGCGCAGGCTGGAGCCTCCTTATCCTCCAACCCAGGTACCTGTGGCTGGCCGGAAGGCCATGGCGCCGGCGGTTGGGGGAGGAACCTTAAACGAAATTTAGCTCCGGGTTTAGGTGGGTTCAAACAGGAGCCCCCATAGTCCCTCGGGGAGGACATTGATCGACATGTCCCCGGAGGGATTAACCAGGAGTTGAGAGAGATGAATTTCAAGCGTTTACGTGTTCTAGCGCCCGTCTTGGGTGCCGTCGTGATTCTGGGAGGGAGCTTCAGCCAGGCGACAGGCCTTGCCGCCAGTTCCGACCCGGTCTGGCAGGGCAACTACAACAACTTCAACACCCCGGCATGGTATGCCGACTGGGGGGTGAAGACCTCCGACAACACGAGGGTTTGTCAGGGTGCAACCTCAAGCTGGACCTGCAACTGGGGCTACCCCGGAACCCAGGGCAACGCCAACAACCTCGTGCCGGTGGCTGATTCCAGCGCCCCCGGCGGGGCTGGAGCCCTTCAGATCACCTATCCCGCCCCAAGTGGTCCGCCCTCCTGCGGCTGCGGCCTGGGTGGCGGCCAGTTCTACCAGTACGTCGGCTCGTCGAGCAACCCGGCCCTTGCCTCGCTCGCCAGCAGCCATTCGATGGACCTGAAGTACTACTACAAGATGCCGACCAACTTCGATTTCGGCAAGGGCGGTGCCTGGGGCAAGTTCCCGGGACTCTGGGGCGGCGGTGTTCCCGGCTGCGAGAGCGGCTCCCAACACTGCGCCAACGGCTGGTCCACTCGCTACATGTGGCGTGGCTTGGCCACGGGCGGAGCCAAAGGTGAGATCTACTGGTACTCGTCTTCCAATGGCGGGTACGGATCCGACCTGGGATTAGGATCCTGGACCTTCAAGTCCGACAACCAGTGGCATGCCATCGAGCAGCAGGTTGTGCTCGACCCCTCCAACACCGCCACCATCACGGTGTGGCAGGACAACGCTCAGGTGTTCCAGACATCGCAGGCCACTCCGTACACCAGCCTGCCCAGCGGAACCTTCTTTTCGACCTTCAATGGGGGTCACACCACCGCATATAGCCCATCCCACACCACCATGAACGAGGTGGCTGATTTCACCTTGAGCGCGACCGGTCCCCAGACCAGCGGTACGGTGACCTCACCTTCACCGACTGTCAGCGCGAGCCCGACACCAACCCCGACCCCAACCCCGACCAATCCTGCCTCCGGGAAGCCGGGGCAGGTCACCGGCGTGGTGGCGGCGGGTACCGGACCCAGTTCCGCCACTGTGAGTTGGAACCCGGCCCCGGTGGGTGGCAGTCCCACCTACGCCTATGCCGTCTACGCCTATACACCTGGTGGGACGCCGGCCATGTTCGAAACCCTGAATCCAAGCTCCATGAATTTGACCGGCTTGGTGCCCAATCAGTACTACACCTTCACCGTCATCGCCTACAACCCGAGTGATGGCTGGGGGGCCGCCTGGTCGCAGTGGTCGAGTTGGATACTGTTGGGCGGATCAACTCAGATCAACGTAGTTGCATCGCTGACTCAGATCGGGTACCTGGTGGGGCAGGTGGGTGGCACCCGAGTCCATGTGACTACGATCCTCACGCCCAATGACGAGCCAGATGTGCACACCATCACGCCCGCCGATCAGGTTGCCTTTTCCTCCGCCTCAGTAATCTTCGAAAGCGGGGTGGCTGTCGATACCTGGATGAACCCCGGGCTCCTTGCCACGGGCACCAGCTCCAAGGCCGTGGACCTCTCCCAAGGGGCGATGATTCTGCCCGGACCGGATCCCATCCTGGAGCCCCTTGACCCGCATTGGTGGTACGACGTTAACAACGCCAAGAACGGCCTGAAGAACATCGTGGCCGCCCTCTCCGCGGCGGACCCCGGCGGTGCCGCTACCTACCAGGCCAACGCCGACGCGGAGTCGGCTTCCCTGGATGCCATGAACGCCAGCATTCACAGCCTGATCGATCCCATCCCGGCCGCCAAGCGGATTTGGGCCACCGCGATCGACTCGCAGCCCTACATGACCAACTACTACGGCATCAGCTACCTCCCGATCGATGACGTGGCCGCAGCCAGCGACCCGATTGGAACCGCCCATCAGCTGATCGCCGATCAAGCCTGCGCCTTCTTCGTCGATGCACCCTTCGACCCTCTCGTCGCTGCCCAGATCACGGCCAACTCCAATGTGCCCGTGATCGTGGGCGATATCGTCGGAGACGGGATCGGCAATCCGGGGATAGACGCAACCATCGAATCAGCATTAGTTCATGACGCTCAGTCGATGGCGAACAGCTTCAACTGCAGTATCGTCTACCCCTCCCCCAGCCCCGGCAGCTCGCCGTCGCCGTCGCCGGGGCACAGTCCGACCCCGACCCCAAGCGACGGGCCAGGGTAGCCGGACAAAGATCCGAATAGTTCTTGTAACAGGCCTCCCGTAGGGGGCCTGTTACTTTTTGCAGCGTCGATCCGCTCCCCGCTGCCGATACCTATCGCGGGGCTAGCCAACGACGTGCCTGATCAAGGTCAGGTCGAGGCTCAGCCCGACCGGTGGGCCCCATTGATCCTTCGAGCGGGTTGACCAACCAACGTTTGGCCGCTATAGTCAAGTGACGATGTTGGCGAAGTCATATCTATCGATGTCCGGCGGATCGACCGTCGCGAATCCCGGCTGTCTGCCGCGATCCGCGTGGCATCAGCCGATCGAGTGCCTGCAGGCCCTTCGCCTTCTTCCCGGGAGTGAATCGAACTCCCACTAAGTTCCAAGAAAGTTGATCGAAGGGCCTGGCAGTCGCCAGGCCCTTTCTTTTTATCCCGTGAATTCGACAACCGAAATCTCAAGCAATAATTCTCAGGAGGTGTTTCCGATGGGTACAAGACGCGCGCAGATTCGTCGCAAGGCCGAGCAGTCATTGAGCTTCGCGCCCAATGACGTGACCAGGATCCGAGTTCAACCTGTCCTCGGACAGTGGGCGGTGACCGTGTACCGGATGCCGGATTGTCAGGTCCTGACTGAAGACTATTTCGACAGCTTTGACTTGGCCAAGGCACGGGCCGAAGACTTTGGGCGGCTGCTCAAGGATAGGGAATTGGCGGCTTAACTATCGATTTTTCTTCCCTCTCTCCAGGGGTCGGGCCGGAATCGCGATAGACGCTTCGAACACGTCGATCGCCTTCCGCGCCTGGCCCCCCTGGGCGCCAGCGACAAGCGGGCCAGGGCAGGGAGACCGGGGCATGGTAGGAATGGGCTCGCCGCCCTGGCCCGATGCTTGGCGGCCTCCTCGTTTCCGGTCATGAGGAGCAAACAGCGGGCTTAGTTCACTTGGTTGGCGAGTTGTGGATGGATTGCAAGCCCACAGACTCGGGACCGAGGGCGATCCCCAGGGGCTTGTGTCCCGGATGGTTGGCCGACAATCCCATACCTGCAGCAGGGTCCCGACGCTTACCTTTGGGATGTGCTAGTCATTCCGCGAAGTAGGGAGCAAGGGATCACCCGCGAGCGGGTGGTGACCTTGAAGACCCTGGTCATCGATCCCCATTCGCTCTTCCTGGCGGCGCTGGGAAACCTGCTCTCAGGCCATCCCCTCTACGCCGAAGTCGAATCCACCACCAATTCGTCAGCCGGTCTCCATCTGATCGAGTCAGGGGACTACGACCTAGCCTTCTGCGACGTTACCGCCAGTCCCTTGAGTGGTCCGCAGGTTGCCGCCGAACTGAGAGCCCGGGGCTCATCCACCCGATTGATCCTTCTGGCCGATCCCGACGACTTCCGCCTCCTCCTGGCCAACCTGCATTGTGGAGCCAGCGGATTCTTTACCAAGAACACCTCCTATGAAGAGCTAT
>DASZFH010000207.1:0-3119 GCA_035939985.1 Candidatus Dormiibacterota bacterium | reverse complement strand
TGGGCCGGCAGGGAACGCCCGAAGAGGTCGCTGCCGCGGTCGCATTCCTCTGCTCACCGTCGGCATCCTTTATCACCGGCCATGTCCTGGTCGTCGACGGGGGCCTTAGCGTATAGCCGTGGCACTGGCGCGCAAACGAGTGGAAGAAGTGCCGGCGGTTGGCGATCGGCTGCCCGACATCGGCCTGCCCACCAATTGCCCCGGCTGCGGAGTTGGACTGGAACTGGAGGAGATCCGCCGCCAGGTCTACGTCTGCAGCTGTGGACATCATTTCCCGATGCGGGCCGAAGCTTGGATCAAGCTGATGGCAGATCAGGGCACCTGGGAAGAGCGATGGGCCGACGTCCGGCCTCACGACCTCTTGCTCTGGAAGAATCCGAAACCCTACCAGGCAACCATCGACGAGGCCCGGGCGGAGGGCCTCAACGAAGCCGTCCGTACGGGCCGCTGCCGCCTGGCCGGACGAGAGATCTGGCTGGCGGCTTTCGATTTCCGGTTCGTTGGCGGAACGCTCAGCATCGTCGCCGGGGAGCGATTGACCCGGGGCATGGAGCAGGCCGCCAGTTCCGGCCTGCCATACGTTCTGGTCGCCGCATCAGGAGGGGCACGCATGCAGGAGGGCGTGCTGGCCCTGATGCAGATGGCCAAGATCAATGGAGCCGTGGGCAGAATGCACGATTCTGGGGTTCCGTACTTTTCGATCCTGACCGACCCGACCTATGGCGGCACGGCGGCCTCGTTGGCACTGATGGCTGACATCAACATCGCCGAGCCCGGTGCGGCGATCGGCTTCAGTGGACCCCGGGTCATCAAGCAGGCGACTTACGAGGACTTACCTCCAGGCTTCCAGAAGGCCGATTACCAGCTGGCACATGGGCAGGTGGATATGGTCATTCCACGGACAGAAATCCGGCGCCGGCTCGCTCACCTGGTGGAGTTGTACAAATAGGTGGAACCACGACATCCGGCACAGCCCGACCGGTTCTTTCCAAGTCGAGGGAAGCGGTGACGGCGCCAGCTTCGGTCTGGCAGCTTGTCGAGTTGGCGCGGCATCAGGATCGGCCGTATTCCCTCGACTACATCACCCGGTTGGCCCCTGATTTTGTGGAGCTTCACGGCGACCGATTGGGCGGCGATGATCAGGCCTTGATCGCTGGAGTTGGAACCTGGCATGGAATGACGACCATGTTCTTTGGCCAGCAGAAAGGCCGAAATCTGGCTGACCGCGTCGCTCGGCATTTCGGGATGATGCACCCTGAGGGTTACCGCAAGGCCATGAGATTGGCGAAGCAGGCGGCCAAGTTCAACTTCCCGATCATCTCGCTGATTGACACCCCTGGGGCGTACCCCGGTGCCAGCGCCGAGGACCGAGGAATCGCGGCAGCCATCGCCACGGCGATCATGGAATGGTTTCGAGTGCCGGTGCCCGTGGTGGCCGCGGTGATCGGCGAGGGAGGAAGCGGTGGAGCCCTGGGAATGGCGGTGGCCGACCGGGTGCTGATGCTTGAGAACGCAATCTATTCGGTGGCCTCACCAGAGTCGGCGGCGTCGATCGTGTGGCGAGATTCCAACCGCAAAATGGAAGCGGCGGAACAGCTTCAGATTACGTCGAAAGATCTTCTGGCCATGGGCGTAATCGAGGACATCGTGCCCGAACCTGCCGGCGGTGCCCAGACCGACCATGACGCGGCCGCCCAGATGCTCGACGCGGCGCTGAGGAAGCATATGGAACCGCTGCTGGCAATGCGGAGCGCGGAGCTGCTCCAGCATCGCTACGATCGCTTCCGATACATCGATTCCCTTATCCGAGCCGAGCCCGATTTCGGGCCCAAGGTGGAAAGCCGGCTCTAGATTCCGGCATTCTTGGCTCCCTCCTCGATGGTTAGGAATCCGCCAACTCGAAATCCATCCGACACAGGGTCCGCGTTCCCGCTAGTACCAGGGCTCCAGACGGCGGCGGGAATCTTTCACGGCAGCAACGTACAGCAACCTGCCCCGCACCGCATAGACAATTCCCTGCGGCGGCACTGGACGGTACCGGTGACCATCGGCCGTCCTTCTGCCAACTCCCCCAAAACCTATTAGAGCTATGCGGTCTACTTCTCTTATCACCGCCCTTGCCTGAACTGGGGCTCGCTCGACCAATTCCGCCAAATCTTGGATGGCGGCCGGGCTCCATATAACCTTAAACGCGTCCGGCAGGGCGGCAACTCAGATTAGGTGGCGGCGTCTTCCAGCCCGAGTCGGCGAACAACCTCTTCGTGGGGAATCCCTTGCAGCCTGCCAGCGTCGATGAGTGCCATTTCCTCATTGATACGCTCCCGCAGCCCAGGATTATTTGCGAAGAACTCCCGAGTCTGTGCATCCTCAATCGGGTCCGGGTCGGGCTTACGGTGGGTCACCATGAGCACGATCCTACTCCCGAGGAGTGACCATGGCCACCGTGGTGGTAAATGTATCTCACCCACTTCGTGCCGTTTGAGCGGCACGAAAGACCGGAAGGTCGCCTGACATGTTTCAAACGAGTGTCCTGCCTACCGCTGGATGGGTTGGCCGTCCGACCTGACGTCTTTGACTAATGCTCACCAAAGAAAAGGAGGGCCGGCCTCGGTGGCCGACCCTCCTGGTTATTGACTCTTGTGGACGCCTACTCGGTTATCCAGGGTGAATAATCCGACCAACTGGTGCCCCAGCCATTGGCGTTGTACGGGATGACCGTGCATGTGTACGGCTGGCCTGTACTGAGACCGCTCACGTTCATTGGACTGGAGCCCCAGGCCTCGAACATCTTGCTGGCACCGGCCGTCGGGGAGTAGCACCAGACCGCACTGACCAGGATCGGCGAGCCGCCATCACTTCCCGCGCTCCACTGCACGTTGGCGTTGCCACCACCGGTCGAGCTGACGGTCACGTTTGAAACCGGTCCAGGCTGTCCCGACACGGGGGTTGGGCTCGGTGGGTTTGACTGAGTCGGGGTTGGAGTCGGAGTGATCGACTGAGTCGGGGTTGGGGTCGGGTTTACGACACCGCCGGTCTGCGGACCAGAGGCACTGATGCTGAAGTCAGCCATCTCCTGCTGAGTCGGCGCCTTGGGGCTGTTCGAGGTGCTGTGTCCACCG
>DASZFH010000206.1:0-4444 GCA_035939985.1 Candidatus Dormiibacterota bacterium | reverse complement strand
GCCTCAATCTGGGTGGCCATATCCGCCAACATGAACTCGATACCTTGGAAACTGGCAATCGGTTTTCCGAACTGTTCGCGCTCCCCGGCGTACCCGGCAGCCAGCTCCAGGGCACCCTCGGCAATCCCAAGCGCCTGGGCACCAATCGAAGGTCGGGAACGATCGAGGACAGCCAGGGCAATTTTGAAGCCCTCCCCCTCCCCCCCCAAACGGTTGCGTGCTGGCACTCTCACCTCGTCGAACCCGATTTGTGCGGTGGGCGACCCGCGAATTCCCATCTTGTGCTCCAGCCTAAGCACGGTCCAGGGGCTCTCCTCCCGTTCCAAAACGAAGGCGCTGATCCCTCTCGTACCTCCGTCGGGCTGGGTCCTGGCAAAAACCACCATCAGATCCGCTTCGCTTCCGCCCGAGATGAAAGTCTTGGTTCCGGTGATCACATAGTCGTCCCCGTCCCTGACAGCCCTGGTTGTTAGAGCACCCGCGTCAGATCCGGCCCCGGGCTCGGAGAGGGCGTAGGCTGCCATGGTTTCACCACTGGCGATGCCAGGACACAATCTCATCTTCTGTTCCTCAGTCCCGGCCAAGAGGATGGGATGGGCTCCCAAGGCCTGCACCGACAAGATCAGCGAGGTGGTCGCGCAGGCCTTGGCGAGCTCCTCCACCGCCATGCAGGTGGTAACCGCCGAGCCGCTGACACCGCCGTATTGCTGGGGGACCGGAATCGCCAGCACCCCATTTTCAGCCAGCAACCTCTCCAGATCGCTCGGGTACTCCGAGTTTCGATCGATCTCGGCTGCACGAGGAGCGATCCTCTCCGTCACCAATCGGCGAAGCATGGTCCGGATCTCCAGCTGTTCTGGCGTGAACCCAAAGTCCATAGCCCGGACCATACCGCCTCAGACCGGTCGCGCTTCGCCTTCGCCTTTGGCCAGACCCAATTGCAACCCCAACAACGCCCACCACACAACCGCGAGGTCGTTCTTGAAGTAAGGAACATCGACCATCCCATGGATCCCCACCGCGGCCAGCGCCCCGAGCAGGCCGATGCTCATCAAGCGGGAATGGGGCCCATCCTTGAGGCCATATCTGATGGCTCTGATGACTTTCCAAACTATCCAGAGGAAGCCCGTCAAGCCCACCAGGCCGGTCTCCGTCCAGAAGTTGAGGACCAGATTGTGGGGATAGAGGAGGTGCTCGTTGTAGCCCTGATCCTGATAGGGCTTGAGCGCGAGGGCAAACCCGCGCAGCCCGCCGCCAAAGATCGGTTTGTGGATCAGCATATTCAAGGCCGATTCCCACAGCCGCATGCGGGACCCCAGTGTATTGACCTGGTTCGACGAGCTGGTGAGTTCGGCCCCCAGTCGTTTGCGGACTGACGACGAGGCGCCCAGGGCTATCCCTGGGATCACGACCACGGCCATCGCCAGCCATTTCCGCCAGGGATGGAATGCCCCAACCACCAGGACCACCGCGATCAGAGCCAGCCATCCCCCCTTGGAATAGCTGAGACCAACGGCGGGCACAGTCACAAGCAGGAAGGCGGCGGCGGCCAGGCGCTCCCATTGGTTCCTGGACCAGAGCCCAACAGCCATCGCGACCGCCTCCAACGGAACCAGGAACAGGGCCACGTCGTTGGCGGAGTTATAGATCGCCACCGGAGGTGTGTAGGGGTCGAAGGTGTGGTGGTGGAATGCCATGAGCACGGTCCAGATGTTGGCGATGGCAACATAAACCCCAGCCAACCCCAGCCCAGCCAGCATGATTCGCGCATTGCGCCAGGTGGTTGCGAAGGCGGCGATCACCAGACCGGCGAGGACCGGTTCCAAAAAATACGCCTTCAAAATCCCGGCGGCCAACTCCTGACCCTGGTGGGCACCCCCCGTGGACGGATTAGGGGTGAACCAGGTGTCCAAGGTCGCCCCAGCCAGGAACACCACGGCCGGCCATGTGTAATGGTTTCGCCACGGCAAACGCCCTCGCGTGGCCACCAGGCCCACCCCAACCGCAGCCACCAGGAGCACTTCGAGAAACGTGAATGGAATCGGGCCGGCATGGTAACGACAGCACCCGGGAATCCCGTTCTTGGTGTCGTAAAAGGGGGTGGCGGCGAGGGCTAGAGCCAGCATCCATACCGTCGTCCGACCCCAAATCGGCGACATTATTGCTACTGGGGATCGGTCTAAGGGCACGACGAACTTACAATAGACCGCAATGGGTGTTGGACCGCGCTACCTGGAAGGAACCACGGTGGGGAGCGGACGCGACATCATCGGGGTCCGGCGTGACCATCTGCAGGAGATCATCAAACGCGGCCGGGCCGCGATCGCCCTTGCCAAAACCCAACACGTGCTGCCCGAGACCATCACGGGAGCCACCGCCGCCCTGTTGGTGACGGTGGCCGGATTCGAATCCCCACTCTCAGAAGGCCAGTGGCGCGAACTGGCGGGCGTCGTGGGAGGGATCATGCGTGACCCGGATTTCGCCGACCTGGCCCGCCTTCGAGGCCTGATCTCCGGTGAGCAGTTCTACAACGTGGCTCGCAACGCCGGCTACTCCCAATTCATCCGGCGCCTCGATGACGGCCGTTGGGTCTGCCTCCTCGTCCAGCAAACCGCCCGCAACCCCGCCGACGACGACTAGGGAGCGTCTCTGGCCCAGCCAGCGGGGCCAGAACCTGGCTTCGGACACGGATCCACAGCGGCTCGATTCGTCTGGCCAGCCCCCACAGAGCCTGGCCCACGATCACGGCTGAGCCGTCGATCACGCAGTAACCCCCAGCGATCACCGAGGGCGGGTTGCCCGAAGGAATGTGGGAAATTGGCGCCGTCACCTGCCACATCCATGTGTGCATATTGACCCCGATCAGCTCCAGACCCGAGGTCGCCACGAAGATGGCCGCAAACATCGGGGCTCGTGGGGATCGCAACAGGAAGAGCGCGAAGATGGGCAGAAATAGAGCCCCAAGCACATCCAGGCGGCCGGTGATATGCGGCAGCACGGTCAATCCGGCCACCGCCCATGCCGTGGCCAGGACAAACACAGTACGGATGATGAGGGCGGCATGGCGACGCATCAGGGGCGTCCTGGCGGCAGTGATCCCGAACACATAAACCATGCCGTGGCCCGGGGGGACGAACCAGGGGACATTGCCCCACCGGTATCGGTAGACGCCCCAGATCAGCGAGGCAAACACCTCCACCCCACTCGCGACCAGAACGCACATCCAGACCAACCGGCCGTCATGCGCCGCCAGACGCCGGACCAGGAGGAAGAGCACCGCCAGCGTGAACAGACCAAGGGCGTCCTGCTCCCAAACGTTTGCTAGGTGAGCGTCGACCCATAGGCAGACGAAGCAATAGAGCGCCAGCCCGATCTGCATCCGGTAGGGGCGCAGCCCGGCTGCAAGTCCGGTTCGCCCAGCCGCACGAAGATCAGTTGCCAAGCCAGACAAGCTTCAAGATCCAGCTCGCTCCCAATACCCCCAATCCCAGCCCGATCAGACTCTGCTTGACCCGCGTAGGCACCACCAAGCTGATCATCCGGCCGCTGTAAACAACCGTCAAGCCATAGGCGATGGCAAGCACGGTGGCCACAAAAAGCAGCGGACCGAGCGGGTAGAGGCGAACTGACTCCCACAGGTGTCCCTGCCACACCTCCGCAAAGGACCTGGTTCCCCCGCAAAAGGGGCACGGGTGACCGGTAACGAAGTAGAAGGGGCACGGCGGCAGGGTGAGATGGGAGGACTGCAAGCTGGTCAGGAAACGGGTGTACGCAAGCCAGCCAACCAGCCCAGCGACGACGGCCGAAGCGCGGAGCCTAAGATCCGGCCGGTCTAGCGCCTGAGTGGTGACCGAAATGGTCACGCGCCGATCTCAATGGGTGGACGGGTCGGAAAATAATGACCGCTGCCACCAGCATTGCCAGCACCGGGGCGACCAGGAGATAAGCGACCGCTGCTCGTAACAACATGGTCTGTGAGCATCATCCTCCCATTCCGGGATGAATCCATCATGAAGATGTAACTACCGCTCTATCTGCTTCCTGCTACCGACGAACGTAACATCTGAACGATCTGGTCGGTTGTCTCGGCGACGGCGATGCCCGCGGCCGCAAAAGCCTCCTCCTTACTTTTGGCAGTGCCTCGATTGCCGGAGATGATCGCGCCCGCATGACCCATTCGCTTGCCCTCCGGCGCCGTCCGTCCAGAGATGAACCCGACCGTCCTAAGCCGGCTCCGACGGGTTTTGATCATCTCGGCTGCCTTTTCCTCGTCCGTGCCCCCGATCTCTCCGATCAGGACCAGTTGCTCAGTCGCCGGATCGGCCTCGAACAACTCGACCACTTCGCTAAAGGACAACCCCAGGACGGGGTCACCGCCGATGCCCACACAGGTCGATTGGCCTATCCCCACCTCGGAAAGGGCTGCCATCACCTCGTAGGTCAG
>DASZFH010000205.1:0-1914 GCA_035939985.1 Candidatus Dormiibacterota bacterium | reverse complement strand
TCCGAGGCCGATCACCGGCTGGAAAGAGCAGCCCGGAAGCGGTTCTCTCCCACTCTCGATGATGAGAGGACACGTCTCGAGGCTTTCCAGAACCACCTGGAGAAGAAACTCACCTCCACTGTGAGGTTCCGTCTCCGGTTCGGCTATCCGATCGTGTCCAGAAATCGATCCCGATTTCGAGTCCCGACCCCGTCCTCGAACCGACGACGAATCGGCCCGACGCGCGGACGATCCTACAGCAAGTCGTCACGCACACACCGGCAAGTCGCGACGTGGGCGACTCTTCGGCCAAGGATCGATCAGCCACCTTATCGTAGGTAGGCGCTCACGGGTTGGCCTTGCTGGAATCAAGCGACTTTGATCGCCGGCTCCGTGACCGGCAGAAGCGAGGGGATCAATTGGCCTCGCCGATCGGCTTCAAAGCACGAGGTCAGGTACTCCAGCACGTTGCGGCCCTGTTGCCGGCAGGTGGCTACTACCGTCAGCATCCGCTCCACGAACCGGCTCCCCGACTCGCTGGCTGTACCCCCGCTGATCCGACGCCAGATCACTGCATGGCGCAAGGCGCGCTCCGCCGCATTGTTCGTCGGTTCCACTCCGGGGAACCACACGAAGTTCCACAGCCCCTCCTCCACACGAAGGATCTCGGCGCAGGTCCGCGCCGTCGTCGCGCAGCCACACTTCGTGCCGTCCTCCAAGGCGCGGCGCACCCGGGGCCTCAAGCGAAGGATCTGCTCTCGGAAGGCACGCTCTTCCAACGTGCCGTCCCGCGACTGGTGCCACGCCGCGAACAGCCGGTCCGACAACTCGAGCAGCCGTCGGCCGGTCACCTCCCCCGGGCCGCCCCGGTCGATCATCGCCTGAAAATCGCGGCGAAGATGGCTCCAGCAGATCTGTCTCCAATACGCCCACAGCCAGTCGTAGGACTTGAACCGATCGCTGCTGACGACCTGGTCCTCCTTGTCCCCCAACAGTCTCTGGGCGACCTTGGCGGAGCGACTGCGGGCGATGGTGAAGACCGTGGCCAACGCGGTGACCGTCACCCACAGCCAAGCTTTGTGTCGGTCCTCGCGCCATCCCGTCTCATCGATGTTGACCGCCTCGGCCTCCAGGACCGATCGGGCCAACTCGTGATAGGGCTCGGCCAAGGCCGCGGCCGACTGCCCCTCCAGTTTGGAGATCATGCCGGTGGAGATCGTCAACCCGAACAGGTCAGCGGCCAGTTGCTGGATCTGCCGCTTGCTGAGGCGGTAAGCGCCCGCCAGCGTCGCCAGGACGGCCTGCGTGTACGGGCTGAACCTGCCGGTGGGGACACCCTCGGGCAGGGTGCCGCAGGTGGTCGCTCCACAATGCGAGCAGGTCAGGCGATGCAACCGGAACTGGTCGACGATCGGCTCGATCTTCGGGAGGTCGGCGACTTGGTGGATCAGCGGCTCGGGGTCATCGCCCAGGAGGGGATGGGCGCAGCGCCGGCAGGAACTGGGCCGGCAGTCGGTGGAGGAACGAAGCTTCTCCGGGGGCACCAGGGGGCGTTGAGCCTTGGCATGCCCCGGTTGTCCGCCGGACTTCCGCCCGGTGGGTGGTGCGGGTGGCTTGCGCTTCAGGCCGATGGGATCCGACGAAGGGGGCTTGGAGGAATTGGTGGAATTGAGCTGGAGCCGGGCCTCGAGGTCGGCGACCCGCTGGTCCAACTCAGCGATCCGGCACCGGAGTGAGTCGAAGACGGCCATGAGGGCCGCCTGCGCGTCCGGGGGCACGGTATTCCAGAGGGATTCAGGGATCGGAGGCGTGTAGCTCATACACAGTTACTACGTCATTGCTGTACAAAAGGTTCGGGGTATGAGCGCCTACCTTTTTAGTAGTGGCGAGTGGCGAGTGGCGAGACAAGACGTACATTCACTCGCCACTCGCTAC
>DASZFH010000204.1:0-3036 GCA_035939985.1 Candidatus Dormiibacterota bacterium | reverse complement strand
TCCGCCCAGTTGCGGAACTCCCATCAACAACTTGCTGACCGCTAATGGAGGGGGGACTGCGACGTTCACCTGGATGCCGGTCGGGGAGGGCTGCACCGCCTTCGCGCTCTACATCTACTCGCCCAGCGGCGCTCGCCTGGTGGAGACGCTGAACTCGAACTCGCTCGCAGTGACAGGCCTCAATCCCAATAATTGGTACACCTTCACAATCATCGGCTGGAACGGCAGCCGGTGGGTAGCTTGGGCCAACTATGCTCCCTGGGTTCAGGTGACCTGAGGCTTATTTGCCATTGAGACGGATAATTGGATAAGTGACCGCGGCAGATCTGGCCCAACTGTGTCCCGCACTGGCTGGATTGCCACCCCGATGTCTGGAGGGAATTATCGAGTGTGCAACCCCGTACCAGTTCCGAGCTGGGCAGACCCTGTTTCGAGAGGGTGACGAGGCGGACAAGTTCTTTATCCTCCGCAACGGCAGGATCGATCTTGAAATCAGCGCCCCGACGGGCGGCTCCATGTCCGTTCAGAGTGTGCGGGGCGGAGAGATCCTGGGTTGGTCGTGGCTCTTCCCACCCTTCAGATGGCATTTCGACGGGCGGTCGGTTGAGAACGGTGAAGGTCTGAGCGTCGATGCGGCCTGCCTTAAAGCCACCTTCGAAACTGATCCCGATCTTGGCTACCACCTCATGACTCGGTTTGCCAGGGTCCTGATGCAGCGGTTGCAAGCCACTCGCCGCCAGCTCCTCGACGTGAGCGGCCGGGTATCGGACAACTAGAGGCTGGCCATTTCGGGTACTAGAGCCCCCCAACCCCTCCGTGCGTCTTCGTGCTCTTCGTGGCTTCGTGCTCAACCCTTCAAATAATCCCCAGTCCCCGCCCTCGGCGCCCAATCCCAGCCCGGAAGTCGGTCCGACAGCGGTCCTGTCCGTATCGCGTAACTTTGATCAAATGATTCCAATTGGCATCCTCCTGATCTTGGCGGGGCTGGTCTGGCTCGGACAGGGAGTCGGATTGGTCAAGGGCAGCTTCATGACTGGTGAATCGATCTGGGCAGTCATTGGGGCCGCCCTCATCGTGGTCGGGGCGGGAGTCGTAGGGTTAGGGCTTCGCCGCCGATCCGTGAAGCGCTAGGCGCCAATTTCTGTGCCTTAGTCACGGGGAAATCCCCGTGGTCATAGTGTGATTCACACGATGGTCTGGTGAACCAAAATCACCGACCATTCCTCGGTGGCCGGTGTTCCCTCGTAGGACACGGCCGGGCTGCCTGGGTGTGGGAGAAGGCCTTGGTCAGTCGGCACGATGCACCAATTTCTTGTAGGAGGACATCCGCATGTCATTACACGGGCTCTTCAAGGCCACTGTTGGAGGTGAGACGCCGTAATGCTTTTGCTCGACGCTACCGCGGTAGTTTGTAATCCGGCCGATCCCCTCGGCGCTGGCATGGCTGCCTGTTTACAGGCTGGTCCTCCAGGAAGCTGGTTTAACTCGGGCGACAACGCCTGGCAGCTGACCGCTGCCACCTTCGTCGGCTTGATGAGCGTGCCCGGTCTGGCCATTCTCTACGCCGGCCTGATGAAGCGCAAATGGGCGCTCAACTCGGCCCTCATGGTCCTCTACGCGTTTGCTTCCACCCTGCTGGTATGGACGTTGTTTGCCTACCGGATGGGTTTCGGTACCAGCTGGACGGGCCTCAAGTTCCCGTTTATTGGAATGCCTGAGCCGGTCACTCAGGCGGCCCATGAGATTGGGCAGGCCAACATTCCGCTCTTCACCGGGCCCGCCCTGCACTTCCCGACCTCGGCCATGGTCTACTTTCAGTTCGTCTTCGCCGCCATCACGGTCATCCTGGTGGCGGGTTCTGTTCTCGGCCGCATGAACTTCAAGGCCTGGATGGTCTTTGCCCCCGTATGGATCGCGCTGGTCTACACGGTCAATGCCTACGCCCTCTGGGGCGGCGGCTGGCTGACCAGCTTTGCCACCTGGTGGCCAGGATGGACTAACCCAAGCTCTTTTGGCGCTGTTGACTACTCCGGTGGGTACGTCATTCATGTCGCCGCCGGTATATCGGGCACGATAGCCGCCATCGTGGTCGGTCCCCGTCTGCTCAAGGACCGGCAGGAGAACAACCCCAGCAACCTCTTGATGGCCATCGCTGGTGGTGGTCTTCTCTGGCTGGGTTGGTCCGGATTCAACGGCGGTGACCCCTACTTCTCCAACCCAGACGCCGCGGCCGCGGTGCTCAACACGCACATCGCCACCGCCACCGCCATGTTGGTCTGGATGTTCCTGGATGTCTTCACCAGCGGCAAGGCCAACGTCGGCGGCATGATCAACGGCATGATCGCCGGTCTGGTCGGCATCACCCCCGGCGCCGGCTGGGTGGACGGGTTCGGCGCCATCATCATCGGTGTCGTCTGCTCCGCGGTGCCCTGGATCACGATGCAGTACCTGCCCCGGATCAAATTCTTCGCCAAGATCGATGACACCCTGGGCGTAATGCACACCCACGGGTTTGCGGGTGCACTGGGCGGCCTGATGGTAGGCGTGATCGCCAACCCCGCCATGATCGAGTACTACGCCAGCCCCGACGGGAAGTCGTTCCCCGCAGCGGTCAGCGTCAACAGCATCTTCGGCTCACAAGACTGGCACCAGTTGGCTGCACAGGCGATAGCCCTGGCGTTCATCATTCTCTACGACGGTATCGCCACCTTCATCATCCTCAAGGTGATTGGCATGTTCATCCCGCTGCAGATGTCCAAAGAGCATCTGGAGGTAGGAGATGAGATGGTCCATGGGGATGTCTCCCTGGACCTTGGGACCGTCCGACCGGGTGTCGAGCCGGCCTCGGTTCCGATTACCCACTAGTCGACTTTCAAACAGGGCCCGGGAGCTTGCTCCCGGGCCCTTGTTCTTTAGGGGACAATGAGTTAGCCCGGGCGCTCACTGCCCGTAGTATCTCCAGGGAGTTGTGCGATGTCCGCGACTGATTACGACGCCGTCATCATCGGGTCCGGTCAGGGCGGTGGACCGCTGGCC
>DASZFH010000203.1:0-5438 GCA_035939985.1 Candidatus Dormiibacterota bacterium | reverse complement strand
GGGTACCTGGCTGGTTTGCTCCTCGGCGGGGTTGGATTCCTGGCGCTCGCCCGGCCCATTACGCCTCTTGGAGTAATCCTCCCTTTGGATGTCAGCGGTCCTTCGTTCACTGTGGCCAATGGGCTCAATATGGACCCGCATGTAGGCTTGTCGATCGCCGGATTGGCGATCTTCGGTTGGGGGATGGTAGAGGTTTCCAATGGTCGGATCAGGGGTGCCTGGGGAGCGCCTGCTTTGCTTGCCGTGGCCACGTTCCATGCCTTTGTGGTCCCAATGGTTTTGGTTGCGGCCTCTGTCTTTGCTTTCTCGCAGGTGCGCAGTCGCTTGGCCATCTCCTACCTCGCCCTGGGCTATCTTCTGTCCGCTCCGATCCTGCTCTACGTTCTCTGGTTACGCATTCACGACCCTTTGATCGCCTCTTGGGGCGTCGATGCCTCCGACCAGGAGAACCTGATCAGTATTCTCGTCGCCCGTGCATGGCTCTGGCCATTTGTAGTGATCGGCGCATGGCACGCCCTCAGATCTGACGACTTAGGGCCCCGTTTCTGTCTTTGCTGGGCGCTTGCTGCCCTCAGCTTCGAATTATTCCCGCCTCTCTCGACCTCCCCTCTTCATCGGACGGTAGAGGGGTCAAGTTTGGCCGTGGGTGTGCTGGCCGCGGTAGGGGCTTTGGATCTGGTTGCGAGATGGCGGTTCTATCTGGTCGCGGCTGCATTTATCAGTCCAGTGATCCAATCGGTCGGCATCGTGATCGCATTTCGAGGCGATCCCTACGCGACGATGTGGCGATCAGATAACCAGGCCTTGGTCTGGCTCAATGTCGAGGCCGGTCGTAAGGAGGTAATCTCGTCTACCCCCAACCGGAGGTGGATTCTGGCCCTTAGCGACGCTACGCCTGGGTCCACCTCGCTCGCTGGTCTGGTCGCCACCCCTGAGGATGCGCGAGCCGCAATGCTCCGGAACAATGGTTCACCGATGGTGTTCTGGGGCCATGAGGAACGTCTTGAGTTCGGGCCGCCCCCAGCCGGATTGACGGTTCGCAAGCAGTTCGGAGAGACCGAGATCCTGACCGTCCCCGGCTCCCAGTAAACGAGCGAGGCCCCCACAACTCTTTACGCCGGGGTCGGGGAGATGGTCACCCGACGAGGAGACATTGTCTAGCGAGCCGGAGGTGGATCTGGGCTTGGCTTCGGAGGGTGGATGCTTGGTAATCGCAAGCGGCAGGGAGCATCGAAGGACTTAATGCCAATCACGCCTGGTAGGGGCAGAGGTTCCGCGCGTTCCGCAGCGAGAGTCCTGTTTGTAGAGGACGATCCCGATGTTGCCGCCATGTACCGGTTGAAGCTGGAGTTGGAGGGGTGTCTGGTCGATCTGGCCATGGATGGGGAGGAGGCTCTCGAACTGGCCCTGAACGTCCCTGATCTTGTCTGCCTTGATATCCGACTACCGCGAATGGATGGACTCACCGTCCTGGAACATGTGCGCCAGATGAAGGGTCTGGAGGCGACCCCGGTCCTGATCCTTTCCAATTACAGCGAGAGTCATATGGTCAGTCGGGCGCTGGCTCTTGGGGCCCGCGAATACCTGGTCAAGAGTAGGACGACCCCAGCCGCATTGGCGGCACGGTGTCGGTACTGGTTGGGAACCGAGGATCCTCAAGGTCGATTGGCCCCGACTTGAGGGGTTGAACCCCCTTTGGCCGTGGCGGATTACGTCTCAGGCAGTAGCCTGAGGACGATGGCTCGACCGTCTCTCGTATTCGTATGCTCCGACTGTGGTGCCGACTCTTCCAAATGGGCCGGCCAATGCCCGGCTTGTCAGGCCTGGAACACCCTCCAGGAGTTCCGGCCCGGTGCTGGGCGAGCGACCAGAGGCAAGTTCAACGCGGCCGTCTCGGCGTCCGCGCCGACCCCCCTGACCCAGGTGGACCTCAGTTCGGTGGATCGGCTGCCCACTGGTTGGGGAGAGATCGACCGGGTCTTGGGTGGAGGCTTGGTGCCTGGCAGTCTGGTTCTGATCGGTGGTGAACCCGGAGTCGGGAAATCCACTCTGCTGATGCATATCGCCCACCAGGTGGCGTGCTCAGGCGGAGTCGTCCTTTATGCGAGTGGCGAGGAATCGGCTCAGCAGATCAGGCTCAGGTCAGATCGCCTGGGATCGGCTCAGGAACGAATCCTGCTCTTGGCTGAAAATGAGCTGGGAGCGGTGAGCGCTGTCATTGATCGGATCCGGCCCGCGGTTGCGGTCGTCGACTCGATCCAGATGGTCTCCGATCCGGACCTCGATGGCTCTCCTGGCAGTGTTACCCAGGTCAGGGAGGCAGCCGGATCGTTCATGCGCCTTGCCAAAGGCTCGGGGGTTCCGATCATTCTTGTCGGTCACGTCACCAAAGAGGGCTCCATCGCGGGTCCCCGAGTCCTGGAGCATCTGGTGGATACGGTCATGTATCTGGAGGGGGACCGGACTCAGGATTTCAGAATTCTGAGAGCGACCAAGAATCGGTTCGGTTCCACCGATGAGATCGGAATCTTCACCATGGGGTCGGCTGGATTGGTCGAGGTGCCTGATCCAAGCGCCTTGTTGGTGGACGGTTCCAGTGGCGTGAACGGAAGCGCGGTGACCGTCAGTATCGAGGGTAACCGACCCCTCATGGTTGAGATTCAGACCCTGATCGGAACCACTCCCACTGGCCTGCCCCGGCGTTCGGTCACCGGATTGGACGTCAACCGGCTCCACATGGTCCTTGCCATCCTGGACCGAAGGGAAGGTCTGCTGGCAGGCGGTTTGGACGTGTTCGCCGCGGTTGTCGGTGGGATCAGAGTCGGAGAACCGGCGGCCGATTTGGCCCTGGCCTTGAGCCTGGCCAGCAACCTCAAAGTCAAGCCGATCCCATCGGGTACGGTCGTCCTCGGAGAGCTCGACCTTGCGGGCGAAATCCGGCCCGTCAGCCAATTGGGAAGGCGCTTGAGCGAAGCCGCACGGCAGGGGTTCAAGCGCGCGATCATCCCGGCTCGTAGACGCGATGGGGAAGGGGAACGAAGTGGCCACAATTTGGACCTGATCGAGGTATCCAGTGTGGGTGGGGCGATCCTTGCCGCGTTCGGGATCGAAGAGAAGGCGCCACGACACAGCGCACAGTCATCACAATGGCTGGATGGTATCGATGAACCGGTCGACCCCGCCAAGGCTGGTCGGTAAATCGTGAGCGCAGACAAGGGGTCATTCCGCCCCTCCTTCCTAGCCCGAAGCTTGGGCTTGTTCTTTGGCACCATCGGAGGTCTGGCCCTCGGCTATCGCCTGGCCCAGACCGGGCCAGAAGGCAGTGGGCACCTGGTGGTAGAGGGACTGACCACAGTTGAGGGGATCATCTTTGGCTACCTGGTAGTCCCATATTTCTTGGGCGGTTTCCGACGTCTGGACCGTGGCCTGAAAGGGACGCCGCTCCCTGATCTGGTTGCTGGTGTTGCGGGAACCATCGTCGGCTTGGTGACTGCCGTCCTGATCGGGTACTTCGTCAACCAATTTCCCTACGGCGTGCCCTTGTCCGCGGTCCTGGCGTTGCTACTCGCAGTTGTGGGCGCGAGTTTGGGCGTGACCAGGAGAGGTGAATTGGTTGCCGTCTTCGGGGGACCGAAGGTCGATTCGGATCTGGCGAACAGGCGAATCAAGGCCGCCCTGGTCGATACCTCGGTCATCATCGACGGGCGGATACTTGACCTGGTCCGCACTGGTTTTATCGACTTCAAGCTGATCGTTCCGCGCTGCGTATTGCGCGAACTCCAGTTGGTAGCCGACTCCTCGGACAGCCTGCGTCGAAGTCGCGGCCGCCGGGGGCTGGACGTCCTTGCCGAGATCCAACAGGAGCGCGACGTCAGGATTGAGTTCCCAGAGTCGGATGAGAACGTGGTCGAGGTGGACTCAGAACTGGTTCGGCTCGCCCGTAAGTCCGGGTATGCGGTTTTGACCAACGACTTCAATCTCAACCGGGTGGCACGGCTTGAGGGGGTATTGGTTCTCAATATCAATGACATCGCCAACGCGATGAAGGTGATCGCGGTTCCTGGCGAGGAGCTGACGGTGTCGGTTGTGCGTGAGGGCAAGGAGCCCGGTCAAGGCGTCGCTTATTTAGACGATGGGACCATGGTGGTGGTCGAAAGCGGTCGCAAATTCCTCAATCAGACAACCGCGGTGACGGTGACCTCGGTCCTGCAAACAGCGGCGGGACGGCTGATCTTCGCTCAACCACCAGGGGGCACGGATGCCAGACGCCGCCGCCCCGAGTAGCTGATTGTTGGTTGGCGCGATCGTCGCTGCCGCGGGCTCAGGGACCAGGCTCGGGCTCGGGAGCAAGGCGTTGCTCCAGGTGGGGGGTCGGACCTGCCTGGCCCGAGCCCTTGATCTGTTCTCGGGAATGGCGGAGGTTGATCGAGTGGTTGTGGTTGGGCCTCCCGACCAACTGGAATCGACAACCTCAGAAGTAAATTCGTCCCGGTGGGGTGCATCGACCATCCTGCTACCCGGCGGTCAGACCCGCCAGCAGTCGGTCCGCGTCGGACTCAGTGCCCTGCGAGACTGCGATTATGTCCTTGTGCACGATGCGGCGCGTCCCCTTGCAACCCCGGATCTGGCGCGAAGAGTGCTTGCGGCCACGATCGAGTGGGGGGCAGCCATTCCAGGGCTGCCGCCGCTGGACGCGGTCAAGCGGATCGACAAGGCCGAAGTGGTCGAGAGTTTGGACCGCCGGGCCCTGGTTCTGGCCCAGACGCCGCAGGGATTCCGGCGTGAGATCTTGGAGCAAGCCCACTTCCAAGCCTCAGATGCGGGATTGGTAGGGGATGATGACGCTCAGCTGGTCGCAGCGGCAGGGTATTCGGTGGTTGTGGTCGAGGGCGAGCGTCGCAACCTGAAGCTCACTCGCCCCGAGGATCTGGAGATCATTGAAGCCATCTTGGGAATGCGGCAGGCTCGGGCCACCGAGGGCGGAGGTCACGACGGTTAGAACTCCTCGGGTGGGGATCGGATACGACGTTCACGAGCTCGGTGAGGGGCGCGCCCTGGTGTTGGGGGGTATCCGGCTGGACCACCCACGAGGTCTGAGCGGGCACTCCGACGCCGATGTTCTCACCCACGCCGTCATCGATGCCATGTTGGGGGCAGCCTGCCTAGGTGATATCGGCATGCATTTTCCGGCCAGCGACCCGGCCTATGCCGGGATCTCCAGTCTGGAGTTGCTGACCCGGGCGGCGGCCAAGGTAACGGAGGCGGGATATCTGGTCCTTAACATCGATTCCGTGTTGATTGCCCAGCAGCCCCGGTTGGGGCCCCATTTGCCCGCGATGGCGGCCGCCTTGGCGGGGGCAATCGGCCTTGACCCTGCCCAGGTGTCCGCTAAGGCGACCTCACCCGAAGGTCTGGGGACATTGGGGCGTGGTGAAGGC
>DASZFH010000202.1:0-2518 GCA_035939985.1 Candidatus Dormiibacterota bacterium | reverse complement strand
AAACCCGGTCTCGTAGTCATCTGGGTAGCCACCCGAAGCGACGACCAGCGCCACCGCCTTGCGTGTACTCCATTTCAGTTCCGGTGCGGAGCTGATGTCGCCCCGAGCCGCCATCAACATCAGCGGCACCAGGTCGGATTGGAGGCGGGGGAGAATGACCTGGGTTTCGGGGTCACCGAAGCGAGCGTTGAATTCGAGGACTTTGAGTCCGGCGGGGGTCAGCATCAATCCCGCGTAGAGAACTCCTCGGTACTCCAAGCCTGACTCTCTGAGGTGATTGACCGCCGGCAGCATCACCCGTTCCATGACCTCAGTCAGCAATTCTGGGCTGACTCCGATCGGTGGCGAATACGCGCCCATACCGCCGGTGTTAGGACCTTCGTCGCCGTCGCGGGCCCGCTTGAAGTCACGCGAGGCGGCCAACGGCACCACGTTGGTCCCATCTGTCACCGCGTGGAAGGAGAGCTCAGGGCCTTCCAGCAACTCCTCGACCACGACGGTGCTTCCCGCTCTGCCGAATTCCTTGTCCACCAGCATGGCGGCAATCGCGGCATCCGACTCCGCCGTGGAATGACATACGACCACGCCCTTACCCAGCGCCAGGCCATCCGCCTTAACGGCGACCTTGCCGCCCAGCTTTCGGGCCCACGCTTGGGCGGCGACAGCTTCGGTAAAGACTCCATAGGCGGCGGTGGGAATCCCCGCGTCAATCATCACTTGCTTGGCAAACGCCTTACTGCTCTCTATCCGGCCTGGTCCGCGATTGGGGCCGAAGACGGGGATGCCCACATCGCGAAGCCAGTCTCCGACTCCAGCGGCCACCGCAGCCTCCGGCCCCAGAACGACCAATCCCAATTTCTCGCGCTTAGCAAACCGAACCAGGTCGGCGGCATGATCGGCTGGAATGGGCATGTTTCGAGCCATGCCCCCGGTTCCGCCGTTGCCAGGCGCGCAGTAAACCCTGTCAACCAGAGGTGACTCCATGCATTTCCAAGCCAGAGCATGCTCCCGCGCTCCGGACCCGATCACCAGAACTTTCAGCGGGCTATTCCCATTCGATCGTTCCGGGGGGCTTGGAGGTGATGTCGTAAACCACCCGATTGACTCCAGCCACCTCGTTCACGATCCGGTTCGAAATCCGGGCCAGAACGTCGTAAGGCAACCGGGCCCAGTCTGCTGTCATTGCGTCATCAGAAGTGACCGCGCGAATCGCGACCACATTCTGGTAGGTCCGGAAATCGCCCATCACCCCAACAGTTTGCAATGGAGTCAGGACCGCGAACGACTGCCAAACCTGCCGGTACAGGCCGGCTTTCTTGATCTCATCCACGACCACCCAGTCGGCATTGCGGAGGATGCTCAGGCGTTCAGCGTTGACCTCACCCAAGCAGCGGATGGCCAGACCCGGCCCCGGAAAGGGCTGACGTTGGACCATATCCTCCGGCAGACCGAGTTCAACTCCTACCGCGCGAACCTCGTCTTTGAACAGATACCGAAGGGGTTCGATCAATTTGAAACGCAGCCCGGGAGGAAGCCCGCCCACATTGTGATGGGTCTTGATCTTGGAGGCGCTGGAGACTGTGTCCGGCGCTGTCGATTCGATGACGTCCGGGTAGAGGGTGCCCTGAGCCAAAAAGTCGATCTCACCGAGGGCCACCGCCTCGGCTTCGAAAACACTGATGAATTCCCGACCGATGATTCGCCGCTTTTGCTCGGGATCGACAACCCCTGTCAGGGCGCCCAGGAACCGATCAGTCGCATCGACGTAACGCAGGTTGAGATCAACCTTGTTGTGCATCACGTCCTGAACTCGCTCGGCCTCCTCCAACCGTAAAAGGCCGTTATTGACGAAGACACAGGTCAGCTGGTCACCGATCGCACGGTCGACCAGCGTCGCGGCAACGGTGCTGTCGACACCTCCCGAGAGGGCGCAAATGACCTTGCCCGAACCAACCTGGGCTCGGATCCCCGCCACGGCTTCGGCGATGAACGATCCGGCCGTCCAGGACGGCTCGCAGTGGCAGACGGTGAACAGGAAATTGGCGATTATCTCCCGGCCCTGTGGGGTGTGACCAACCTCAGGATGGAACTGGATGCCGATGATCCCGGCTCCGTTGGCAAAAGCGGCGATCAGGTCGCTTCCGCTCAGAGCCTCACGACGGAAGCCTGGCGGCAACTCCAGGACGTGATCTCCGTGGCTCATCCAAACCGGAAGCTCACAGTCCAGACCAGCGAACAGTCCGGTCGATTCCTCCACCGCGATGATGGCCGGACCATATTCGCGGCGGTCCGAAGGGGCAACCCGGCCACCAAGATGGTGCGCGATAAGCTGCATTCCGTAGCAGATTCCAAGGACTGGGATGCCCGCCTCAAGGAGGCGGGGGTCGACCTGGGGAGCACCTGGCTCATAGACGCTGGCCGGCCCCCCGCTGAGGATGACTCCAACCGGCTTGCGAGCGGCGATCTCCTCCCAACTGGTCGTGCCAGAGATCAGCTCGCAGTAGACCTTTGCTTCTCG
>DASZFH010000201.1:0-8413 GCA_035939985.1 Candidatus Dormiibacterota bacterium | reverse complement strand
AATAGTGCGCGCCGTCGTCAAACCGGCGGACAGGTACCGCGCCGCCGCCTCGCTCCGGCCCGCCGCACCGAGGTAGTTGCCCAGGCGGATCAGGCCCTGGGCCGCGATCGCGGCCGCCGAACTGTCGACTGGCTCGTAATCGTTGAAGGGGTCGGCGGGGCGATCCAGATAATCACCCATATGAGCCAGACCGGGAGCACCAGTGTCCCAATACGGCACCCCATCCGAGGGCGTCTGGCCGAGATAGAAATCGGCCGTTGCCATGACAGTCTCCAGGGCGCGATCGAGAATCGCCTCCTTCCTCATCTGACCGTTGAAATCCTTGGGCGCCACCCCTTGCAGGAACTCCAATTCCTCCGCATAGCCGAGAAGGACCCAACTCAGTCCCCGAGTCCAGGTTGAGAAGGGCGAGTAGCCCTGCTGGGTGCTTGGGTTGCGATAAGAGCCGTCCCTAAGGTTGAAGACCGACTCATGCGCCACTCGCCCCCGGACGTCATAGATGTCTCGGCCCTCGCCGAAGTAGACGTTGTATCGGGAGGTCGTCTCCGCATGCTGGCAGAGCCTCTCCAGGAGAGAGATGGACCTGTCCCTCTCCCCCATCAGCACATGACCGAGTTGATGGGACAGGGCTAGGACACGAAGCGAGCGGATTGTGTCCGCGAACAGGGAGTGCGGCCCGTTGAAGGAATAGATGTAACCCAAATCGTCAGGCAGCTCGGTCCAGCGCGAGGCCTGGACGGCCCCACTTACCTTGAGAGCAAGCTCCCAGAAGTCCATCTCTGCCTGGTCGACCTCGATCTTGCCCTCCCGAGCCAGGCGGTGGAGATTGCCGTAGGTGGAGACGTTGTTGAAACCGTGGTCGTGAACTCCGACGTGGCTCACGTGGCTGGCCATGTAGCGGCGGGTGCCCGCACGACCAACCTCGAGTGTGGCGCGATCCCCAGTCGCGTCGAATTGGAGAACGGCCGAACCAAATTGGAAGCCTTGAGTCCACTCGGTCCAGCCACGCGAGGTATACCGGCCGTCAACGGTGAAGACCGGGGTTCCCTGGCCGGGGGTCGAGGTTTGCTGGAGGCTCGCTAGCTTGTGGGCAGAAATCTCGAAGAGCCGTTCGCAGGCTGGCTTGAGATCCAAAGGTGATAATGCAAGGTCGGACTTGATCACAGGCGCCGGATGTGAAAGCCACCGTCCACCGGGATCACAGCGCCGGTCGAGAAAGGTAGATCGCCAGCAACGATGGCACCGACCGTCTTGCCCATGTCCTCCCCCGTTCCCCACCGGCCCTGCGGGACCAGGCCTTGCGCGAAAAGGGCCTCGTACTTCTCCCTGACTGGCTCGGTCATGTCAGTCGCCATGATGCCTGGGCGCAACTCCACCACCTGGATTCCATCCCCCGCCAGCCGCAGAGCCCAGAGCTGGACTGCCATCGCCAGCCCAGCTTTGGAGATGCAATAGTCGCCCCGGTTGAGAGAGGCGGTGTTTGCCGAGATGGAACTGACGAAGATCACTTTGAACCCGGTCGCCAAGGCCGGCTCCGGCCGCTGGGTCAGCCAGTAATTGGCCACCAGCTGGGTCAAGAAATATGGCCCCTGGAGGTTGGTACGGAGCACCTGTTCGAACGAATCCTCGGTGAGTTCGGTGACATCGCCACGGATTTTGGTCCCCACCCCCGCGTTGTTGACCAAGATGTCGAGGCGATCGAATTTGGCCAGAGTCTCATCCACCAGCCTGACCCTGTCACCCGTTGACGCCACATCAGCCTGGATGCACACGAAGGCTTGCTCCGAGTTAGCCGCCACCCCCACGCACATGCGGGCGGTTTCCTGGGCCGCCTCCAGGTTGCCGACATAGTTGATCGCAACTGAGCAACCCCGCTGGGCCAGCTCCACGGCGATCCCTCGGCCCAAGCCTCGACTAGATCCGGTGACCAAGGCTACGGGTATCAAGCCGAACCCTCGCTCGAAACGTCAGCCGACGGGCTGGCGGTGCGGAACGGACTCCAGGGCAGTGACCAGCTCCAGAGCCCGGGCTCGAACGACCTCTGGATCAGCCCCCCCCGTCAGCCAGCTACCAACCCCTAGCGCGACGACTTTCCCAGCCGCGAGCATGGCCGCGGCATTCTCCGCCGAGATGCCACCGGTGGGGATCACGGTGATGTCCGGGAAAGGCCCTTTCAGCTCTCGTACGAACGCGGCGCCGAGCACCGATGCCGGAAAGATCTTGATCCCGGCCGCTCCAGCCCGCCAGCCGGTCAGAGCCTCGGTCATCGTTCCAGCCCCTGGAAAGGCGGGGATGCCACGGTTCGCCGCCCAACCCACGAGTTCCGGATCGGTGTGAGGGGAGACGATGAATGATGCGCCGGCCGAGATCGCTTCCTCGCCGGTTGCGATGTCCAAAATTGTCCCGGCTCCGATCAGCAGTCGGTCGGGGCTGTATGACTTACGAACCGCCTCAATCAGCTTCATGGCTCCGTGGCTGTTGGAGGTAATCTCCAGCGCCCGGATCCCACCGGCGACAAGCGCGGCTGCGATGGCCTCTACGTCTGCCGGGTTGAACCAGCGCCCAATTGCCACCACCCGACCAGCGATGATGGGCTCAGGGATGGGAGGTCTATTGATCAAGGTTTGTTTCCTTCGCTAGGCGGCGGATTGGGCCGCCGCAGCCTTTGATTGCCCGCCACCGGCGATCGGCACCAGGACCTTGTTGACAAACATCCGCTCTGAAAAGCCGGCCGCGAAGGCAACGATAAGAAAGCCGTCCAAGCTCGAATCCTTGGTGATGTTAACCGCGGTGAACACCCCGGCCTGGAGGGCAAAGTAACTGGCCAAGCCCAGCGTGGCGCCAACCAGCGGTCGTAGCTTGAGCAGGATGTAGTTGATGTAGAAGTCGACCGCAGTGCTGAAGACCGGGTCTGAGGAGAGTAGTGAACTGACCAGTCCGCCAAGCGCGCCGAAGAGGGCGAGGAGCGGGAAGAGCAATCCCGGCTGATCGCTTCCGATAGCCAGGCCCAAGGTCGCCACCACCAACCCAATTGCCAGGAGCGCACCCATCAGCTCAAGCCGCGAACGCTTCAAGTTCACTCTCACCCACAACCCTTCGCGCGCCTGACCGGTCGCATAGGCAAGGTTCTGCAAGCCGGCCCGTAATTGGGCCTCATTGGGGGCCGCTTTCGTACCGTGGAGCAGCGCTTGGAACCCCGTCCGAAGAGTGGCGATCTCGGCCTGAGCACTCTTCATGTCCGGGGCTGTGAGGTGGTCGAAGTCACCCTCGATGTCCTTGATCAACCAACCCAGGACGCTGGCCACGGGTAGAACCTGGCAGAAGATTGCCCTCAACTCGTCCAGATTGGCCCAGATGGCATCCAGGCTGAGGTCTGGCATCCACATGAACTGGCGGGCGAGCAATCCGTCGATGCTCTCAACGATCTCCCCCATCCTGCTCTGCTGCGCCGCGGTAGCCCCTGAGGCGGTCTCTTTCTCACGCCGGAAGAAGTCAGCCTTTGCCTTCAACTGCTCCAGATCGGACGTTCCTAGACCTGCCACGCCTGGATTCTAAGCTCCCAACTCGGGAGTTGAGCGGCCCAGCTCCCCGGGAGGGCCACATCGCCGACCCCAACACACTGCTTATTGCGACCCCGTCCTGTTAAGCTGGGACCCAGATGGGACTGCCAAGTGTAATCCTGGGGGGATTCGACGGCGCCGAACGCAGGCGCCTGGGGGGCTTTTTCAGTGCGGTCCTGATCCTCCATCTCGCCGGTTGGGGCGCTCTCCTGACTTACGGGTCCGGCCACCCGGCCTTCATCGCGCTCGGTGGCCTCGCCTACACCTTTGGCCTTCGCCACGCGTTCGACGCCGACCATCTGGCCGCCATCGATAACACCACTCGCAAGCTCCTCCAGGATCGCAAGCGGCCCCTGGGGGTGGGCTTCTTCTTCTCACTGGGACACTCCACTGTCGTCCTGGTGATCGCCGTCCTGCTCGGGCTGGCGGTCAAGAGTCTGGTCAGCAGCGTGGTCAGCAACCACGGGCAACTGCGCAGCATTGGGGGGTTGATCGGGACCAGTGTTTCGGCTGTATTCCTGATCGCGATCGGAATCCTGAACCTGATCATCCTGCTCGACATCATCCGGGTCTACCGGAGAATGCAGGGCGGTCATTACGACCATCAGTCACTGGAGCAGGAACTGGTCGCAGGTGGAATCATGTCCAAGCTATTCGGGCGCCTGTTCAAGCTGGTGACGGAAAGCTGGCACCTTTATCCGATTGGATTCCTCTTTGGCCTTGGCTTCGACACCGCCTCGGAAGTGGCACTGCTGGCGATCTCGGCTGGGGCTGCCGCCCAACACCTGCCATTTGTGGCGGTGCTCTCGCTGCCAGTCATCTTTGCGGCGGGAATGTCGCTGATGGATACCGCCGACGGAGCCTTCATGGCCAAGGCCTATTCATGGGCATTCTCCAACCCGATTCGTAAGGTGTTCTACAACCTGACCGTCACCAGCCTGTCGGTTTTTGTTGCGCTCTTTGTTGGCGCAGTCGAGGTGGCCCAACTCCTGGTCCAAGCTCTCGATTTGAAAGGGAGCGCCTTCCAGGCCATCGTGGGGTTCAACTTCCTGGGAGCACTGGGCTTCGTCATCGTTGGGGCATTCGCGGTGACCTGGGTGGCGGCCGTTCTGATCTATAAGTTGGGCCGGGTCGAAGAACGGTGGGAAGCGAAGATGGCGGGGGGCGATTGACGATGGCTACCCCCAGACCGATGCCTGCTATGCCACATTCTCACCCTACGGGTCCCAAAGTTGGGCCGGGAGGCCGGGCGACCAAGCAGCGCCGGATCGTCTGGGAAGCGATCGGCAGCCTCGGCCCGCACTGCACCGTGGACGAAATCGTAGAGAAGGTTGGGCTGGCTGAACCCGGAATCGCTCGAAGCACCATCTACCGCGCGGTCAACACCATGACCGAAGCGGGCAACCTCGTTGCCACCCGTCTCGATGGAGGCCCTCTGCGCTACGAGATCGGCAGCCAGACCCACGTTCACACCGTTTGTCAGGTATGCGGCGCGGTTGATCACTTGGGCGAGGACGATCCCATCCCCGACGTTGAGTCGGAGCTTGCCGACCGGGGCTTCCGCCCGATCAGAATCGAGATCACCGCCACCGGCGTCTGCAGAGCCTGTGCGACCCGACGGCGACGCCCAGCTCCGACCCTCAAGTCCTAGACCGCTTGACATGTGACCATTTGGTCACGTAAGGTCGTATCATGAGTGACGACGACCTGGCATTCAAGGCGCTTGCCGATCCCACTCGACGTTTCCTACTCGACCTGCTCTTCGCGCGTGACGGCCGCACTCTCGCTGAGCTGGAGTCGGGCTTGGAGATGACTCGGTTCGGGGTGATGAAGCACCTACGCGTCCTCGAGGACGCGGGCTTGGTTGTCACTAGGCGCTCAGGCCGGATGAAGCTCCACTTCCTCAACCCGGTCCCAATCCGAATGATCCACGACCGGTGGATCGACAAGTACACCGAACGCCAGGTTTCGGCGCTAGCAGAACTGAAAAACAAATTGGAGGCATCAGCATGAGCACCACCATGGACGCCGTGAAGACCACCCAGGTTTATCGAGTCTGGATCAAGGCCAGCCCGCAGAAGATCTGGGATGCTATCACCCAACCTGACTGGACCGAGAAATACGGTTACCGGACCAGGTCGGAGTACGACCTGCGGCCAGGCGGGTCATACCGCAGCTATGCCAACGACGGGATGCGGGCAATGGGCGCCCCGGAGATCGCGGTTGACGGGGAGGTCATAGAATGTGACCCACCTCGGCGCCTGGTGCAGACGTTCCGAATGCTGCTCGACCCGACCAGCTCACTGGAAGGCTTTACTCGCCTGACTCACGAGATCGAGGAAGGCACAGGGGGAGTTTGCAAACTGACCGTGATCCACGACCTAAAGGACGCGCCTCGTCTGGCGGTTGTGGTAAGTGGAACGGCAGGCGACGGTGCCGGCGGTGGCTGGAGCTGGATCCTCAGCGACCTCAAGTCGTTGCTCGAGACCGGCCAGGCCCTCGACTGGCAGAGCTAAGCCAAACTCAGGAGGGGGCCCCTAAGTGTCGGGCCTCCTCCTCTCGACTTCCAGCCAGAAGGGTCGCCTCGCGCCATCCACGCAATGAGCTGACCAGCGCTATATCTCTGGCGGTGGCTAGGTCCTCGAGGGTGACTCGGGCCTCGGTGAGCCGTCCTTCCTGAATTAACCGAGCCCGCTCCACGCCGGGGAGACAGCCGGACTCGACCGGAGGCGTCAACCACCTCCCCCCCAGACGAACTGCCAGGTTGGCGATACTGCTCTCGGTCACCTCCCCCAGTTCATTGACCATGATCACATCGTCAGCCTCAGGATGGCGGACCACCCTCTTGTCGTATGTCGAGCGACGGGTCGTCTTGTGATACAGCCAGGTTTCGTTTAGGTCCACCGGCTCGGGATCGATGGCCAGAACCGTCGGCCGCTCTAGTGGAGCAGGCATAGGGCCAACCTCCAGCGCGACCGGGCCGGAAGGGGGAACAACTATCCGCACTCGCCGAGGTCCATCCATCGAAGAGAGCGCGGCATCCAGATCGGCCCGCAGGCGAGTGAGGTCGAGTGGAAACCCGAAATAGGCGGCCGAACCAGCGAGCCGCTCAAGATGGAGGTCCTGGTTGCGCAGCCCTTCACCAGGCCAGTACCCAAGCGTTTCGAGCAGCGAGAACTCCTCTTGCCGCGGGGCGAGGATGGCGGCTTTGGCGATCAGCTCCGCGTGCTCCGAACTCGCGGTTGAGTCCCACGTGATCCCGCTGCCAGTCCCGTAGACGGCCTCACCGGTGGCCCGCTCGACGACAACCGTGCGGATGGCCACGTTGAAGCGCGCCCGGAACGGAGCACCCGGAGGTGCGACGATCCCGATCGCGCCGCAGTAGACCCCGCGGGGACTGTCCTCAAGTTGGGCGATCAACGACATGGTGCTGCGCTTGGGGGCTCCCGTTACCGACCCCGAGGGGAACAGCGCCTCGAAGACATCGACAAGCGTTGTTCCCGGGCGAGGTCGGGCGGTCACGGTGGAGGTCAGCTGCCACAAAGTCGGATATCGCTCAACCTCAAACAGGGCCGGCACCTCGACACTCCCCCACTCCGCCAGCTTGCCCAGATCGTTACGTATCAGATCAACGATCATCAGGTTCTCGGCCCGATCCTTGGGCGAAACGGCCAGGCCCTTGCCGACGGCGATATCCTCGGCTGCCCAACGCCCCCTTTTCGCACTGCCTTTCATGGGCCGCGTGGTCAGCCTGTCTCCCGTCCAATCGAAAAATAGCTCCGGCGACGCACTCGCGATGACAAACCCCCCGGTGTCGAGATAGACGTTGTGGGCGCCGGATTGGGCCAGCGCCATGTCTCGATAGAGGCCGAACAGGTCCCCTCTGACTTGGGATCGCAGCCGGGTGGTCAGATTGCACTGATACGTATTGCCCGCCGCTATCTCGTCGCGGACAACATCCAGCTTGCCGGCATATTCGGACGGAGTCCAGTCGGGTCGCCACGGCCCCACCGAGTAGACGTGCCCGGCGTGCGTCGAACGCAACAATGGTTCAACTGAACTTGGGGAGTCGAACAAACAGAACCAGGCCAGGGGCAGATCACTCTGCGCGGCTCCAGCGGTTGGTGGGCGGGCTGGGAGACCAGAATCGAGCCCCGCGGCCGCTTCGTAGGAGACAAAGCCGACCGCCCAGCTCCCCCCCTCTGTCGCATGTGAGACCGTCCGCAAGACGTCCACCACCTCGTCCGGTCGGGTCGCAACCAGAATCGGCGAGGCCAATGAAGGCTTAGCAAAGGCGAGGCTCAGGCCAGCCGAGAAATCATCGAACCGAGCTAATGGCGAGAAGACATGCTCGCGGTCCCGTAGCTCGGGGCCTTCAGCGTGCGGATGCGGCATCGGTTCCATCTTCGCTCACGGACTGCCAACGGGCTCCTCGGCGATCAACCCTTCACCTCACCCAGGTGCAACTCCCCGGCCAAATTCCGGTCGTTAGGAGGAACGGGCCTGTGGCTCCGGCTCCGGTGGATCGGGAGGCTCGAAGAGGTAGCGAAGATCGCGCTCCATTCGATCAAATTGAACTGGTGGGCGGACGGTGAAGATGGTCCCATCGCCATTCCGGATGATCTGCCACCCCCCCTCGTGAACCATCCAATGGTGACGATGGCAGAGGAGGACTGTATTGGCCAGGTTTGTCTCACCGCCTCGGCACCAATGGATCAGATGGTGAGCTTGAGTCCGGCTGACAGGGCGGTCGCAACCTGGCCAGACGCAGCCTTTGTCTCGGACGTTCAGCGCCCGTCGGGTGGCACCAGGCACAACCCGCTGGGCTCGACCCACGTCGATCACCATCGATT
>DASZFH010000200.1:0-6913 GCA_035939985.1 Candidatus Dormiibacterota bacterium | reverse complement strand
GCCTCCAACCAAGTCGTTTTCGAAAGCTATGAAGAGATTGGATTCAACTACCGCATGACCGACCTACAGGCTGCCGTGGGCCGCGAACAGCTAAAACGGTTGCCGGCCATCATCGAGCGACGCCGCAGCCAGGCAGAGCGATACCACGAGTTGCTCGCTGATATCCCCAGGGTCACCGCCCCAGTTGAGCCATCGTGGGCCCGATCGAACTGGCAGAGCTACTGCGTTCGGTTGGACCCGGTCCTGGACCAGCGCGGAGTCATGCAGGCGATGCTTGACGCCGGCGTCTCCACTCGACGGGGAATCATGTGCGTGCATCGAGAATCGGCCTACGCCGTGGAGAAATGGTTGCCCGGATCCACACTGGAGCGTGGCGAGCAAGCTCAGGACCATTCGATCATCCTCCCGCTCTTTCACGACCTGACAGCCGCCGACCAAGAGGCCGTGGTCGCGGCCCTCCGGGCAGCGATTTCCTCCAGGACCGACCGCTAGGGTCGGGCTACCCGTCCCAGACCGCGGCGAGGCCACCCGAGCTCTCGTAATGGCGGAGGCCCCATCGCCAAGCCGCACGGCAGGCGACTGTGAAGCCGATTGCGGCCGAGATGCACACCCATGGAACCCAGGCGAACGATCCCGGTCTCAGAATAAACGCCGCCGGGTAGTAGCTCGTCAAAGCCAAAGGAACCACGAAGGTCAGGAAGGCTCGCAGGGGAGGCGCAAAAATCTCCATCGGGTAGACCATATAGCCGGTGGCCTGGCCGACCAGGAGCAGGACCGCGTGGAACTTGGTCCGGAAACAGACCGTCGCGACCAGCATCAGCATTCCAAATCTGATCACCATCGCGGCAAGGGTCATTACCATCAGCCAGAAGAACCGTCCTGGCCCCCAGACAATCGTCATGTGGGCGATGCTGTAGCCGAGCAACCCGAGGCTGGTCAGGGAGGTGGAAATGTTGTTGGGCTGCTGAGCCCTGCCGATGACCTGAAATAGGGATCCGACTGGGCGCAGCAACAGGATATCGAGGGCTCCCGTGTGAATGGTTCCGTCCACCGTGTAAGGGGAATCCAGGAAGATCGCGGCGAGGGCAATTCCGGACCGCGCGAAAGCGTAGATGAAGAGTAGTTCCGGAAAGTCCCACCCGGCCAAATGCGGGAGTCTCTGGACCAGAACGATCAACATTAAGAGGCCGCTTGCCTGGGAGACCAGCCCAACTAGAACCGCCATCGCGGTGTCCGCTCGGTTGGTCGCCAAGCGGCGGCCGTAGATCCAGAGGTAGCAGCGATAGACCCGCGCCAGATGAGTCCACCGAGCCCGCAATTCGGCCAAGTTAACCACCAGCGACCACCAGGCGTCGAAGTGCGGCTCTCCAGAGCATTGCCGCGAGCACGAGCATGGAGACTGCCCAGGCCAGTTGGCTGGCGAGCGCAGGCATGATCGCGGCCCCGGTGATTCTGCCGACGTAGATGGAGATCGGTACGTAGGCCATGGCCTGAAAGGGCAGATGTTCCGCAACCCATCTGATACCCGAGGGGAAGAGGTCGAATGGAATCAGGGTCCCTGCCAGCATTTCAAGGACCAGCCGCTTGGTCATCTGCGTTCCCCAGACGTTGCTAACCCAGAAGAACGTGATCATGAACATCGAATTGATCGAGAAGGAAACCAGAAAGGCCAGCAGGATGCTGACTGCGAAAGCAAACGCGGTAGAGATGGTGGCGGTGGCGGAAACCCCCAGAAGGAGGAAGATTCCCAGGGTTGGAAGGTTGACCCAGAGCATCTCCACCCCGAAAAAGGCCGCCGACTCCAGGAAACGCTGAGTCTGGAAGCCAAGCGGGCGGATCAGATCAAGGGCTATGTCCCCGCTGTGGATTCGCGTGAACTGATCCCAGATCCCGTAGCGCTCCGCCTGGCCGAAGCGGGCCATGTTCATCGCCTGTCCGACCAAAACATAGGTCAGCAGTACCTGGATTGGTAAACGGGGATGAGCCTGATGGCTGTAGATGCCACGCCAGATCGAATAGAGCAGACCAGAGAAGATCAGGTTGGCGGCCAGTGTGACGAAGAAGTCGAATCGGTAGTGCAGCCGCTGGCGGACGCTCACCGCCATGATCCCAATCATGCGAGCCAGCCAGGTCATCAGCTGGGCTCGGGCTGTTGGTAAATCCTTTTCACTAGCGCCTCGACGCTCTCCTCGCTGATGACCAGATCACTTGGTTCGGCCTGCGACAGCAGCTTTCGGACCACATCCAGTGTGCCGATCCGGCGCTGGTCGAAGGTCAATCGGACTGATCGGCCTTCGACCACGACGTTCATTCCGGCCTCCCCGCCAAAGGCGGCGGCAACGGCTGCCGCGGTTGTCGGGTCGCCCATCGAGGCGCAGACCAACCGGTCGGTGGCTAGATCTTTCCGCATCTCGATCAGGCTGCCGTCGTGAATTACCCGGCCGTGGTCGATGATGATCACCCGTGGGCAGAGCAGTTCAATGTCAGCCAGATCGTGGGTGGTCAGGAGCACGGTGACTCCGTCGTCATGATTGATTTGCTGGATAAAGGCTCGAATCCGATCCTTAGCCACGATGTCCAGCCCGATGGTGGGTTCGTCCAGGAAGAGCACTTTCGGTTCATGAAGTAGAGAGGCAAGGATCTCGCACCGCATACGCTGGCCGAGCGAGAGGGTTCGTACCTGGCGATCGAGGAGGGGACCCGTTTCAAGAACTTCGCCGAACCGGATCAAGTTCTCTCGGAATCGCTGCAGCGGAATCTCGTACATGTGCCTGAGGAGCTCGTACGAATCGCTGACCGGGAGGTCGAAGATCAGCTGGCTCCGTTGACCGAAAACGACCCCGATCTGGCGGCTGTTTCGCAGCCGATCACGATGCGGACTGAGGCCCCCAATCTCGACGGTTCCCGAGGTGGGCACCAGGATGCCCGTCAGCATCTTGATGGTGGTCGACTGCCCGGCGCCGTTTGGCCCCAAGTAGCCGACGCTTTCTCCCGGCGTCAGAGTGAAGTCCACATCCTCGACCGCGATGATTTCTCTCGAATCTGGAGCCAGAAAGTTGCGAAGCCCGGCCAGGCGGCCACGATGGGGAACCGAGGCTTGGAACACCTTGCGTAGCTGACGGGCCCGGATCATGGCCGGGCAATTATCGCGTAGGCCGAACTCCGGTCCTTAGACCATGCACTCCCCTTCGCCTCGCTCCACCTGAAATAGGGTGTCGCGACCGAAGTCTTGGAAGAAATGAACTGTGTCGGGGCCCAGGACGGGGGTGACCATCAGCTCGGCCAGGATGTCTTTGAAGAATTGGGGCCCCATCCGGTCGACGAAAGGACGGAAGTCCTCATCGGGGTTGCGGTCCTGCCGGTAGGCCAGCAAGATCAGACGTACCGCGTCCGGGACATTCTTTGCCGGCAGCCTGATTCCGGCGCGAGCCCCGATTAGGGTCTCGCCATCGCCGGAGGTGACCTCACCGCCCGTGTACTCGCCGCCCAGGTAGAGGTGGTAGCAGGGCAGGGTCACGGAGCCGACCTTGGTCGATGCACCCTCCAGGCCGATATCGGCGATGTGGTGCTGGCCGCAGCCGTTGGGGCAGCCGCTGATCTTGATGTGAAGTCCGCCCAGGACCTCATCTTCGAGGTCGGCGATCTCGTCCGGCAGTCGCTCGGCGAGCTGCATCGAGCCGGTGACACCAAGCTTGCAGCTGTCGGTGCCTGGGCAGGAGGTGACATCCGTCAAGACGTTGGCTCGATTGCCCAGCCCGAGTTCGACGAGCGCCGCGTGGACCTGGGGCAGGCGGTCCTCACGAACCCATCTCAGGACCAGGTTTTGCTGCGGCGTGGTGCGAACCTCGCCCGCAGCATAGGTTCGAGAGAGTTTGGCGACTTCGCGCAGGTGGGTCGGGCTGAGGTTGCCGACCGGCACCTTGACCGTTACGGCTCGGAATCCTTCTTGCTTCTGAGGCACCACATTGGACTTGACCCAGCGTGTGAACCCGACCGAGTCGGTCGGGGAGGAGGCGACCCCGGTCAGCTCGCGGCCGTCGTCGATCGGGCCGAGGGCGGTCGCGATCTGCTCAGGCTCGTTTTCGTTTTCAATCGGGTGCCAGTCTTGGGCCCACGGCTTGGCCAGCTCGTCTTCCACCTCCTGGCGGAAGACATCGATCCCAACCTTGTGGACGTGAAATTTGAGGCGGGCACGCTGCCGGTTGACGCGAAGTTCATCGCACTGGTTGAAGACCCTCAGGACGGCCTCGGAGACTTTCAGAAACTCGGTCATGGGGACGAACTCACTGAGCAGCAGGGCCACGCGCTGGAAAATGGCGGTTCCACCGCCGACGGTCATGCGGAACCCGCGGACCCCGTCCACCACCATGGGTACAAAACCGAGGTCGTGGATGCCGCTGATGGCGTCGTCCTGGTCGCAGCAGGAGAAGCTGGTCTTGAACTTGCGGGGCAGCTTTTGGGTGACCGGATGGCGGAGGAAGTGGCGGGCGTAGGCCACCGCGTAAGGGGTCGTGTCGAAGGGTTCGCGCGGGCAAACTCCGGCCAACGGGGCGCCGGTCACATTGCGGACCGTGTTGCCACAGGCCTCGCGTGTGGTCAGCCCAGCGTCGGCAAGGTCCCGCATGATGGTGGCGACGTCATCCAGCTTGGTGAAGTGGATCTGGAAATTCTCCCGAGTCGTGAGGTGGGCGCGTCCCATGCCCGTGTACTTTTCGGCAATGTCGCCGACCACGTCCATCTGGTCGGCCGAGAGGATACCCAGCGGCACCTTGATCCGGATCATCTGCTCGTCGGCCTGACGCTGGCCGTAGACGCCGCGACTGGTCCGGTAGCCGATGAATTCGTTGGGATCCCATTCGCCTGCCTGGAACCGGACGGATTCACGCTCGAATTCGTCGATCTCGGCGGCTTGTGGGGGAAGAATGGTTCGGACGTTGGACATCGGGGGACTCCCTGGAGGTTGGTTTGATCTCGCGGGGGCGCGTTCGGGGGGTGGTGCCTTATGCGCGGAGACCCTAATAGTAGGCGTGCGGCCAGCGGAATGAAAAATTGGAATGGCTCTAGCCGACGGTTCGGGCGGCCAAAAGCGCGGCGGCGAACATCATGACCGTCCAGGCCAGCCCCTTCAAACTGCCTTCGAGCGGACGGAGCAGCACCCCAGTTTCCAGCCGGATCGTGGCACCGTCCCGAAGGGTGATCTCCCCTGTGACCGACGTAGCCCGCCGCCGGAGCAGGCGTACGGGCAGACTGAGTCCATACTGGACCCAGATCAACAGGAACCCCGCCAAGGCCCCGATTAGGGCGGCGCCTGAGAGCCTCCCGGTTTGGGCGAAATAGCTGGTCAGGATCGTGAACCCACCCCACGAGAGGGCCAGCCAGGACCGGTTATGGAACCGTCCCCCGAAAAGCTCGAGGTTGTACGCGACCACGAAGAAGGACCCCGCGAACATGAAGGGGATGAGTCCCGGCCCGACATAGAGGACAGCGCCCGCCAGTCCGAGCGCCAGAGCCCCACCCAAACCGCCGACGGCGGCGGCGATCAGCAACCCTCGAGAGATTTGAGTGCCCAACGGCCGAGTGTGGAGTTCATCCAGCACGTGCGCCCCCACCCCGAGGGCGAGGAAGAAGGCCAGCATGGTGGCCAGCAGCCGGACCTTGTCGAGATGGGGCGCCAGGCAGGCTCCGATCACCACATACCCGAGGTTCCAGCCGGTGTATGGGGGATGCAGAATCGCCAGCCAGTCTCGTCGCCAACCTCTGGCTGTGCCAGCATAAAAGGCTGGGCCCAGGGAAACTGGCTGGTCAGCCCTGTCCTCCGTCATCGTCCCAGGATATGGTGACGGAACGATCGGCCCAAGGTCAGATTCTGGATGAGGGAATGCGGCCAGGCAGAACCCATCCAGGATCTCGCCTCTCTCCTTACGCCCTCCGCCCAGTACCGCTTGCTCAGCTCCCTCGCCAACTCATATCTCGCTGCCACCTGCATCCGCTCTCATCCCTCCGGCCCGTCCCCTGAGCCCATCGGCTCAGTCAGATTTCTTGTTGAGGGAACGATCGGCCCAAAGTCAGATTCTGGATGAGGGAATGCGCCAGCTTGACATGAGGGCGGGAGATGCCGGATCCTCAGTTGACCATGTGCGCGGGGGCACAAGGGGAGGAGCCGAAAGTTGCGAGTCCTGATCGTTGATGACGATCGCCGGCTGGTACGAAGCCTGTCGCGATCACTGGTTGAATCCGGTATGGCCGTTGACGGCCTTGATGACGGGGAGGACGCCCTGGCCGGAGCGCGCAGCCTCGACTACGATGTCATCGTCCTGGATGTAATGCTGCCCCGATTGAGCGGACTCGAAGTCTGCAGGCAACTCCGCTCACACCACGTCGAGACGCCGATTCTGATGCTGACCGGCCTCGACGCGGTCGACGATCGAGTGGCGGGATTGGAGGCCGGGGCCGACGACTACCTGGTTAAACCCTTCGCGCTGAAGGAAGTGGTGGCACGTCTCCGTGCGCTCAGCCGACGACATCTCTCCCAGCGCACCAGCCTTCTGACCGCGGGACCGATCGTGATGGACACAGCTGCCCATACGCTGACGGTCAATTCCCAAATCGTGGAGCTGACCAGTAAGGAATTCTCGATCCTGGAGTACTTTTTGCTCAACCAGGGGCGTCTGATTACCCGCTCTCAATTGATCGAGCACGTTTGGAGTTTCGGCTTTGATGGTGGCCGAAATCTGATCGAGGTTTACATCGCCCGACTTCGTCGCAAGCTGGGTGATGCGGGAGCGGCGGACCCGCTCACCACCCTGCGTGGATCTGGATACCGGTTCGTCTCACCAGCGGTGTGATCCGCCGCTTCTGGACGACTCGGGCTCGGGTTGTCACCTTCTTCGTGGGGATGCTCACCGCCGCTCTG
>DASZFH010000199.1:0-2879 GCA_035939985.1 Candidatus Dormiibacterota bacterium | reverse complement strand
CACCACGCCTGCCGCCGTCATACTGGAATTGGCCATCGTTGTCTTTCTCCTTTGGTTGGGTGATTACTCCAAAGGATGACTCGATGGCCGCCGTCGTCTCAGACGTCCGCCCCTCGTACACCACTACCGTGGACGCTAACTCTGGGGACAGTCACAACCGTCCCCCCAACGACTACCGCATAGCGATATCGACCTGTAGCCTGCGATGGCGATGCTGTCAGGGGCACTCCCGTCATCAGCCCAAGGTCCAATCGGCACCATCCCAGACCCATGTCTCGTTGCTAATTTTGCCGAAGCCATCGAGATGGTTGTAAATGAGGACCACCTTTCGGTCGACCGGGTCGTAAGTAATACGGCTGTTGAGATCGTTTCGCGAGGTGGCCGGGGAGTGAGATGGGTGTATTTGGGTCCAATTTCCCCCCGAGAAGGTCCAGGTCGAGGCATCGATTTCATCGAACACCACTACCTGTTTTCTGTCCGCGTCATAAGCGGCATCGCTGGGACCTCCGGTTGGGGCCACCTTGGTCGATATCTGGCTCCAGGAGCCGTTCTGCCACTTCAAGGTGTCGTTCACAAATCCTCCTATCGTTGACGCCACGCCCCCGGTCAAAAGAACGCCGCTAATCTCGGGATCCGGAGCCAGCCCGAACAGGCTCCGGCCAGGCATAGGCGAGTCCAGATTAACCCTCTGCCAGGCTGCATTAATCCAGATCCAACTCTGGGCCTGATCGATCACCACCGGCTGCCCGCTCGTATCATTTGCAACCTGGGCCGCGGGTGAGATGTGCGGGTTGGTGCCAAGGTGAAGATCTGTCCAGGTTGAGCCGTCCCAAGACCATGTGGACTGAACGTCATTGCCGGTTGCCGTGAGGGTGGAATCGACCATCAGCATGTGGCCATTGCCAGGGTCCTCGACCATTACTCCGAAGCCCGGAGGTGGCGAGGTCGCCGGGGCGAGCTGCTTCCACTGGCCTGCCTGCCAAGCCCAGGTGTCGCCAAGACCAGGAGGACCACCCCCCGCATTGGGTTTGTTTCCACCAAACATCAGCAGATATCCGTCCTTCTCATCCCAACCGAGAGCCTCGCTGAGGCGGGGAGCCATGCCAGGACCAGACCAGGGCGCCTGAGAGGGTATTACCCCTTCAATATGACTTGGGAGTGATCTCGGAAAACTCAGGCTGTGCATCATGACGACCACCACAGCAATGGCCAGGCCGAGCGCGGATACGACCATCAGGGATCGGCGAACCATTGGCTCGGCTGCGTCGACCCGGCTGCCTACGTTGCCGATTACGCGCTCTCGAAGACCCGGGATCGGCTGGTAACTGTCCAACCGCCGGTCAATCATCGCCATCAACTCCTGCTTAAGGTCACTCACCTTGACACCTCGTTCATTTCCAGATTGGGTCTCAGACGCCCCAGAGCGCGGTAGAGGCGTGAGCGAGTCGCCGCCAGTGAGCGCCCGACTGTCGTCGCGACCTGCTCAAGGGGCATGTCGTCATAGAAAAACAGATGGATCAGCAACCTTTCGTCGGGGGTCAGCAGCGCGAAGGCCCGATCCAGATCCAGGCCCTGAACGGTCGCATCCTCGACCGCAGCGCCACGCTCTGGCATCTCAGGCATGCGAAGCGTTTTCCACCACCGCAGCCTGCGCATGCTCCGGCATTCGTTAGCCACGATGGCCGCAAACCAAGGCTTGGCAAGCCGGCCATCGCGAAGTTGAGACTGCCGGTGCCAGGCTTTAAAAGCAGCCTCCTGAACTGCATCCTCAGCAGCGGCAGGATCGTCAAGCATGATTAGCGCCTGCTTGAAGGCAGGAAGCAACAGCGAACCCACCACAGCGTCGAAATCCTCAAGCTTTTCGGCAGCGGTACTCTCAAAGGCGCTCAGCGGAAAGGCCTCCTGTGGATTTGCAGCGTCCTGTTCAAACATCTCTGCCCTAAAGACGCTGCGGCAGTCAGTTTCGTCGCAAATTCACTCTAGAAGGCCCGCCGCGTGAATAGCCGGTTGTCAGTCCGCCGGACCCCTTGCGAACGGGTCGATCTCGACCCGTGGCGGGACCGTCAAAACCTCCCCCTGATCGGTGCGGATTAGCTGCCACCCACCTTCGTGGACCAGGAAATGGTGCCGATAACACAGCAACACAAGGTTCGAGAGGTCGGTCGGACCGCCTTGGCTCCAGTGAACGACGTGATGCGCAGCCGTCCACGACGCCTGCCGATCGCACCCCGGCCACCGGCAGCCGCCATCCCGCACATTCAATGCTCGTCGGGTTGATCCCGACACCACCCGCCGCGAACGCCCCACATCAACCACCGCCGACTCAGGGCCCAGCAGAATCCGGGTTACGTTGCAATCACAAGAGATCCGCCGCACCGAGTCGCCGGAAATTGGCAGTGCGAACTCCATGTCGGCTGCAGGCGAACCCGGCAACCCGAGGACCGTCTCGACTGGTGCGGTGATCTGCAGGTGCGCTCGCTGACTGGCCCGATCAGGCAAGCTGCCGGAATCGAGCGCGTGGCCGGCTAGCTCGACCAGGGCGTCGGCCAGCCGTCGGTCACGACAGCGCCCATCCAGTGTCCCGTCCCGGCGAGCCAGCGGCTCAAGCGCAGTCCGGATGACCGCTCCGCCCTCGGCGTCGAAGACGCCGTTGAGCCAGACCATGCCGCCCTCGTCGGGACCACTGAACTCAAGCCTTCGCTGCTCAACGGTGCTGACCTGTTCCTTGCTGAACCCTTCCGGGTCACCCGCATGCCGGTAATGCCGACAGAAGGTACGTAGCTGAGCGATGCTGACGTCAACCGCTCGCTTGAGGATTGCGTCCTCCCGGAATGGTTGGGCCGTGGGCGACTCACTCATGGCAGTGGCTGTATGAGCCA
>DASZFH010000198.1:0-6743 GCA_035939985.1 Candidatus Dormiibacterota bacterium | reverse complement strand
ATGTCGATGGGACCGAAGTTCCCACCCGGTACGCCCTCACCGGTGGGCCAGGAGGGGTTGACGATCTCGCCGTCGAGATCGGTGGCGGGGTCTGAGGCGGTGGCCGCGGAGACGATTGCCTTCTGCCCGCTGCTCGCGTCGGGTGTTCCCACCAGGGTCACCCGATAACGGCCCTTCATCCCGTCCTTGACGAATAACCGGACGGTGTCCGCGGCCAGCTGGAACAGGTGTGCCCCGCCCAAATTGTGTCCTTCCACCTGAAAGGTTCCGGGCGAGTTGGGGGGCAGCCCCAGGGTCACGCTGGAATAGTCGAGTGGGGCACCGGAGAACTTGATGTCGAGCGCGTTGGGCAGGCCGATTTTGGGGTCGGCGGTGAAGTCCCAGATACTGGCCGGCGGATCCAAACTGCCAAGCACGGTGCCGGGATCGGTTTCCGGCTTTTTGGTGACCTGGACCAGGCTCATCCCCGCCACCTGGAGAGGGACCGCCATCGTCGTCGTGGAGCCTGAACAACATTGGGCCAGGCACGCCACAAGCTGGGCCAGCACTCGATTGGTGGGAGCGATCAGACGCGGGGAGCAGCTATCGACGCTCAGGCTGCCATCAGCGGCGACAGTCACGTTGGCCAAGGTCAGGCACGGGTCCGCCGGGTCGGGCGGGCACACCTGGGACAGGGTGCAGAGCACATCGTGCAGCTTGCCCGCCTTGAGGTCGGTGAGGACGCCGTCGAGGCAGGGGTCCGTCACCGCCGGGCCGGTGCCCGAGACCACCTTCAGGCAGTAGCTCTCCACGATGGTGCCCGCCTCACAGTCCCCGCAGCCGCAGTCATCGCTGGCCAGAGCGGGGGAGAAGTCGGTCTGGCATTCGCTGTAGCAGATCTGGATCATCAGTTGCGAGGGCAATACCTGGTTGGACGACCTGCCACAATCGTCGGTCAGAGCCAGCGGGACCAAGGTGATGTCGTTGGGAACGATGATCTCCCGACCCCAGCCGTCGATTGCCAACCCGGACCGAACCACGACCCCATTGCCCGCTGAGTTGGAGAAGGGTTCCACATTCAGCCCGCAGACAACTCCTGGGCCGAGCACCGCTCGGTTGTAAAGCCACTCCTTGGATAGGACGTAACGCTGCTCCATCGTGAAATGGAGCACATCCATCATCTTGCCGTAGTAGTAGCGGTTGCGCCGGGCCGGGATCAGCTCGGTCAGCTTGCGAAAGTCGGTCGAGTTGGATGACATCAGTGGTATCCCCCTTGTGAATTCGTCATCGAAGGCGCATATCAATACCGATCTGGCCGTGTTGTCCGAGGGTCGCATCCCCCATCTCAGGCCCAGCAAGCACCGCGTCGACCCCCAGGATCGAGGTCTCGCCCAAGCTCATTGGCTCGGGACCCGACGCCACCAGCGCGTCCACGCCCACCCGGGCCTGGATGCCCACCCGCATCCTCGGGCTTGCAAAGCAAAGGTGGAATCCGGTGTGGGCGGGTTTCTCCGCCTCCACTACCTGCATGATCAGCGAACGATCCCAAGCGAGCGCCGCGGGTTGGCCAAGGTCGCCGGGGGGAGCCGGGGGGACGATCATCGTGAACTGGTGGGCGGTGGAGGCAAAAAGCGCCGATCCGATCGTGGCCGGGTCCTCCGGGCCCATCTCGCCCACAATCGCCTCTCCAACCAGCATCCCCTCGACGTCGCGGTCTGGCATACCCGTCCCAAAACCGAGCGGTGTCTCACCCACGATCCACAGCGGCCGTTCCCGAAAGTCCTCCAGGATGTGGGGCCGACTCCCCGAGTAGACCTCGACAAAGTCCGCCAGACCACGCGGGGTTGAGCGCCGCCGGTAGAGGGCATGCAAGCCCAGCAAAAGCCGACGGACCTCGTCCGGGTGCTCCCCGTCGAGCAGCCGGGGTGGCAGGTCGAAAGCCAACCAACTCGCCAGCCAACCCAGCATCTCGGCCGGAGCGGTAGCCGGGTCGAAGCGTCGTGGCAGACCGTCGATGGAGTTCTCCAGCTCGCCGAGCTGGGTCCTGGCGAGGTCGGCCAGGCGACCGATGTCATTGCCCTGGGGCGGATTGCGAGCGTAGAGCAGCCGGAGGTAGTCCGCGTCCCCAGGCTCGAACTGGGCGGGATCAGTCTGGCTGAGGCTGAGCGCGGTCATCCCCGAGCGATCTGGATCGTGCGAATAGACGTAGGGCAGGTAGTCGAGATAGGAATCGCCGGCGGTCTGGGCACCAACCTGGTGGAGGTTGGGGCTGAGGTTTGGATCGCGACTGGTGGCAGTGACCTGGAGCCAGAGGTAACGGTCCCCGTCCAGGAGCAGATCCAGGCTCGGAGCCGGGGTCCAGGTGATTGTGATCGGGGTGGGAGTCGAATCGGTGTACCAGGCCAGATCGACCGCGGTGAGCGTGGGCACCTCGGCCAGGACTTCGGCCCGCGTCCACCAGGACTGCTTACCGGCATCCAGCGGCCCCATGGTCAATGTCCCGGAAGCTAGATACGAGCTGTCCAGAGGTGCCATCAGATAGCTTGCGTCGAGACCCGACTTGATGAAGAGGGCGTGGTCGCCCACCGCCAGGGCCGAGACAGGCCCCTGGAACCCCCTCACCGCGCCGACGGCCTGGCTGTCCGGAATCGAGAAGAGGAGCACCTGACCGGTCTGCGCGTCGGAGACATAGAGGATGTCCCGGTCGATGGCCAGGCAACGGGGCTGAGTGCCGGTGGCGAAGATCGGCCCGGGCACCCCCAACCACGAGAAGCTATGAATGCCGCCCGAGGCCGCATCGGCCAGGTAGATGGTTCCGTCCTCTGCCACCGCCACGCCGCGGGGGTCGGCGGGGCCGGCGGGAGGGGCCACTGCCGCGTTGAAGGCTAGGTCTGGCCGTCCGCGCCAATCGAACCGGAGCAGCCTGCGGGAGGAGATGTCCACCACCAGGACCCAATCCCGATGGGAGGCCAAGTAGGCGGGCTGCCCGAAACCTGTCCATGCATCGCGCAAGGACATCTGGGGAGTGTCGATCACAAGGATCTGGCCATCGCCACAGCCCGCGAAGAGCCAGCCCCCCGGGCCCCAACACAGTCCGGCTGGGGCCTGGATCGCCCCGAGGCCAGCAGAGGCCGACTCCCCAGGCAACACCAGTTCCGTATGGCAATCCAGACCGAAGCGGATGATCTGGTTGCCGCTTGTATTCGATAGGTAGAGGCCGCACTGGCAATCCAGGGCCAGGCCCGAGGGCGCAACCTCCGCCGGAGGGGAGATCATGGGCGGAGTCAAGCCCGGCACCAAACGGAGGTGGAGGTTTCCGCCCGGATCAGGCTGCAAGCCCGCGAGGGCGACCTCGGGCCAGGTCTCACCCGATCGGGCCAGAGCGTAGCGGACGGGCGAGGGAATCGTCCTCATTCCACGTAGAGGTTGTAGAGAACCTTGCCGCCGGTATTGAGCTTGGGGTTGGAGGCAGGGTTGAGACGGAGCTCCAGCCAATGCGATCCAACACCCAGGGAAAGGCCCATCTGGATCAGATCGATGCTCCCGGTCCCGCTGCTGACCAGGGGGTGGCTGGCGGTCCCGTCGCCCAACGAAGTCCAGCCCAGCTTGGCCTTGACCAATCCCGTGATATCGGTCCCGTCAAGTTTGATCTGGAGGTCACTGAAATAGCTGTACGCGGGCACACCGTCGCGCGCCTGATATGGGGTGCTGCCCACCAGTGGGGCAGTGTTGCCAGCGTCGGCAATTCCCCCTGTCACGCTTATGACCTCAGTGGTGTTGAAGGTGCCTGGGGTTGCGCCTGCCGTCTCCACCTTGCCGCTCTCATGTGTGTGAACGCCATCCATCTGGATGAAAGAGGTCCCCGGCACCTGGGTCGCCCCAAAGGTGGAAAGGATTCCGGTCCAGTTGCCGAAGCCGGCCCCAACGGTTTGAGCGCCGTCTCCCTGCACGAAGGTCAGGATGCTGTCGAGCGCATCCGGAGAATCGGTATCAGAGCTGGTCAGACCGGTCGAGATACCCCCCACGGGGTTGGCTGCCTGCCTGATCGGGTGGGTATGTCCCAACACCCCGGCCTTGAGGGGATCGTGCCCAGGGTCAAGCCCACCTCCCAATGTGCCCGCCTCGACTCCGTCGGTGACTATGTGGGCATCCTTGGAGGTGGTCGCTGGGGGCACCGAATGGGTGTGCGAAGCGACATCGTTCTCGGGCACGGTGGCGGTGGTTGAGAGCTGATGCATATGCTGCCCAAGTTCGGTATAGAGCAGGGAGGATATGGAATCCGCCCAGAGGTAGAGCAGGACCGCGTCCGGGGGCCCGCCCCGGATCTGGAAGTGAAGCTTCTTGGAGTTGTAGGGATCGATGTCCTTCTCCCCCTCGAGGGAAACGGGATGTACCTGCCCAGGCACCGCGCTGTGGGCAAACTGGCGCACGGTGGGATCGATCGTTTTGACCTGACAAGAGCTGTCCAGGACGACCAGGGCCAGCACCACCGCGCAGTCTGAGGGGTGACCCTTCTCTCCGCAGTTGGCGGCGTTCGGCCAGGTTTCGGTCCAAGCCAGGGTGGGCGTCTCTTTGATCTTGGAAGGCGGGGTGGTTCCGACGCCCTCACGGCAGTCGGACCGGTTGCCAGGCTCGGTCTCCTCGCCGTACTGGATGACCAGGAAGTAGCCGCCCAGAGGAGAGGATGGGAGCCGGCCCGGGACGCTGAGGGTTACGTCAGAAAGCAGGATAACCTCCCGGCCCCCAGGGTCCAGGGCCAGACCGGCACTGACCTTTACGTGGCGTGGGTCGATCTTGCTCACCTCCAGGCCATCAACCACGCCAGGGCTGTAGAGGCCGCGGTTGAGCATGCGCCGGACCCGAATGAAGTACTTCTGCTCCAGTTCCAGGTCGCGGGCGACCAGGCGCTGGCCGTCGAAGTAATGAAGCCTTTCCACGCCGTTCATTTACGAACCCTCCACTACGGTGAACTGATGGGGTTGAGATGCGACCAGGTCGGTGGGACAGAGCGAGAGGTTGTCGCATTGGCTGGGGCCGCTGTCCGCGGTTATCCGCAGGGAGTCGACGAAGAGGACGCCGGGTAGGTTGGCAAGGATCTCCATCAGATCGCTCTCGAGAATTCCCCGCCCGAAGGGCCAGCCGGTCCCGTCGGGACCGCCCTGGAGCGGATCGAAGAAGGAGTCCAGGGCTTTTTGGGCAAGAGGCCGGAGTTGGGGCGCGGGAGCACCGACATGCAGGGTCGCGCTGACCGTCACCTTGACGTAATTGGGCGCCACCACGTGCAGCTCTGTCGTCACTGGCCGACGGGGTGCGAGGAACGTCGTCACAGCCGCGAGGAGATCGGAGCTGGGGATGGGAGGCTTGCCACAGCTGGGCACGATCACCACTGTGACCACCCCGGACGCCGTCCAGCAGCCGAGATCGGGCAGGTAGGCAGGGATGGCTTTGGCCCTGGCCACCGGAAGGCCGGGGGCGCGCAGAGCCAGGTCTTCCCAGTCCGCCAGGGTGATCCCCCGGCTGGGCCTCGCGAGTCGCTCCAGAAGCCTCCCGTGGGCCTGGTCCAAGCTTTCCGCCACCGCTCCGCCGAGGGCCGCAAAGGGCTGCATTATCGACAGCCCGGCAGTGCCCTTGGCTAGCACCTGGGTCAGGCGACCGGCGGGCAGATTGGCGGCCGGCCCTCCGCCAACTCGGTATTCGAGAGCTTCCAGCGCCCAGTCAGCCGGAGCTACCCGGCCTACGCGGCCGTTGCCAAGATGAAGGGCGTTTTCGCTGGGGTCGAGGACGTAGTTACGATCGAAGGGTCCGGTCCGATCCCAGTTGGCGACCTCGGTCCAAGTGTCGTCCGGCGGTCCGGTCCCCACTACCCGGAGCTTGAGGGTATCCGCCAGAACCGGTTGAGCGGCGGCGTTTGGGCCCTGCTCCAACACCTTGCCCTGGAGGTAAAAGACCTCTTGAGCATGGCCTTCGCTGACTCCTAGAGTCTCGGGTCCGGTTACCAGGGCCGCGTTGCTGACTGCGGCCGCATTGAGCGCGATTCCGGCCAGGGTTGGCGGGCAGTCGTAGCCTCCGGCCGCCAGCCGGCAGCGTATCCACCAGCGGCCCGGCGAGGGCGCTTGGGGCGGGTCGGACGCGATGGTGGCGGTAATCCCGAGCTGGATCGGTCCGGTGAGCGAGAGAGCTCGAGTCTGATCGGTCACCAACTGCAGGGGTTGCCAGACGGTTCCGTCCCAAACCTCCCAAGACAGCCGCGCACTGTAATGGTCAAAGGGTCCTGGACGCGGGTCGTCGACCTGTGCTGAGAGGGTGATGCCATCCTCGCAGTCAGCGTCGGTGTTCGAGGAGGCGGGAGTGCTTGGGCAGGGCTCGCGATCTGCGACCTCGTCAAGGAGCGCCTCCCTTACGGCGGCGTCGGTGGCCCAGGTCACGGTCCAGGCCTGCAGGCTGAGGACCTGCCCGATCGCACCAGGGGAGCAGTCGAAGCCGAGCCACAAAGCATCGCCCTGCGCGGGTGCGGGGCCAAAGGGCATCAGGTCGTAGGTCGCTCGACAGTTGCTGGAGGTCAAATTGGTGAACTGCCCCGCCGACTGGCTCCAGATCTGGCCGCGGAACGTGCCCTCGGCCAGGCTCAGTTCCAGCCAGGCCGGGGAAACGAACAGTGGGTCATCGGCCTCGAACACCAAGGCGCTGGTCGGGTCCACCACCTTGAGGCCTCCCGGCAGCGAAGCGCCCGCGCCCCCGGGGGGCAGGCGCAGACCCAGAACGGT
>DASZFH010000197.1:0-2256 GCA_035939985.1 Candidatus Dormiibacterota bacterium | reverse complement strand
GTTCAACACGGCGATGTTGGCAGTCTCAGCGGCTGGCGCCCTCAACTCCGCAGCCACCTCGGTATACCAAGCGACAGACCAGTCGGGCAACATCACCTATGTTGGCATTACAAATGACTTCGATCGGCGGGCCGAGCAGCACCTGGCCTCTGGGCGCTCAATTGATCAGATCCCCGGCCTAAGCGGGCTATCCAGGCCCCTTGCTCGGGCCGTTGAGCAGACCTTGATTACCAGATTTGGGCTTGGCGGAAAGCTAGGGCAGACCGGCCAACTCCTCAACAAGATCAACTCGATCAAGAAGGGTCCGCTAACCGGCAGTGCGCTTCAATGTGGCCAAGCACTGCTCTCAGCTGCTGGGTACTTTGGCTAGTGGCAGTCAAAGTTGGGGACTTGATCGAGATTAGAACTAACCAGGGTTTGGCTTACGCTCACGTTACCCACTTGGTCAAAGGCCATGGGGGACCTCTGATCCGAGTTCTCGAAGGTTTTTGGGGCACCCGGCCTGTGGACCTCTCGGCCTTGATTTCGTCAGGAACTCGGTTCTACACATTTTTTCCCGTGGCACCAGCCGTTCGGCAAGACATGGTCACATTGATTGGCAACATTCCGGTGGAAGAGCCATACGTCCGATTTCCCTTATTGAGGGCGTTCGGACCCTTGCCTCCAATGGTCCCCAAAGTTGTGTGGTGGCTTTGGGACGGAGAGGAGGAATGGAGAGTTGGAGAACTGACGAACGACCAGCGCCTCCTTTCAATCCGCTCAGTGATTGGATTCCCGCTTCTCGTCGAGCGGATTGAAACCGGCTGGCGGCCTCAGGATCTCCCGTGGACTGATCCGGATTGGCAGCCGCCCACCTCTGAACGTACCCTCGTAAAGTCCAATCACGTTAGTCACATGGTTTTTTTCATCTACTTCGATGACCAAGCCGCCGCCACAACCGCCGCGACGAACCTTTCCTCGGGCTACCGCGGACTGGTCGAGGAATCCGCCCAAGCCGATACTGGCGAGCGGCCCCGATGGCTTCTCCGCATCTCCCACGCCGACGATGGGAAATCCATAGACGATGCGGACCATGAATTGCGACAATTCGCTGCAAAGGTCGGCGGCAACTACGATGGTTGGGAGGCTCAAATCGAAGCTGAACAGTAGGACAGCGGGTGGGCGATGGCTAAGGATCTGGTTGATCCGGGGCATGGCTGCGGTTATGCTCATGACTCTCGTCGTTCCCCCGATCAGTCCGGTGGCGCAGGCCGCCAACGGCACACTACGGCATGAACCTTCGTGGAGTGCAACCGGTATTCGACTACTCGCTCGGGGCGGGAGTCAAGGGGTTAACCCGCGCGAGCGAGGGCGGTTGGACGATTCGCATCAACCCGGGGTTCCAAAATGAAGCGGATCTGGCGAACACGATGGCTCATGAACTGAGCCATGCCCGTGACTTTCAGAAGGGCCACAGTTCAGCTGAGGGGCCGGCCTACGCAGCGGGGGATGCGTTGGAGGAATGGATCAATGGCCTCCGGTGAAATCGATGCAGGCCGTTGGAGGAGTGTCCCCGACGAGAATCTCTCGGAGTGGCGCGCCGTCTTCGATCGGTCGATGGAAGGGCTGGACGTCTCCGAGGCATGTCCAGTTTGTGGGAGCCAGTCGCTTCACAAGTGGTTCAATCTCCACAGGATTCGCGCAACCGTCGAATTCGGCCGGAGTTGGGTCGGAAGCGGGTCGCAGTGGCAGTGGTGCACTAACTGCCGCAGCTACGAACACAGCAGCGGTTTGGTGCCCGACTGGTGGAATTCGGGCCTGGCTGTCGCCGAGGCGGACTTACGTGCCGACCCGGAACCTATCGAGTTGGCCCGTCTGAAGTCGTGACGGTGGCCAAGTCGGCCTGGTCACGGCTTGCCTTGATCTTGATCGGAGATGGCCTCGGTCGGCTGCTGACCGTGAAGAATTGTTGATCGTTCGCCTCACGGCAGCCCGGTCGCTCACATTAGTCGTTGTGACGGCCTGTCTCGTCATCGTGCTCCACCTGGGTCAGATGGACACGGTCACCGACCGCAACAATCAGGTCACGAGCTACGCCTATGACGTGGACGGGAACCTGAACCAGGAACCCCGTCCTGGTTCGGACGTCCTCAACTACACCTACGACGCGATCGGACGCCCGGCCACCATCTCCGACCCCACCAACTCCTCCAAGCTCTACACCTACGGCTACGACTCACTGGGCAGGCTCGGCAGCCTGGCTCTGCCCAATGGGAT
>DASZFH010000196.1:0-1750 GCA_035939985.1 Candidatus Dormiibacterota bacterium | reverse complement strand
GGGCGGAGGCGCGCAGGTGGGTGCGGTTGCACAGGGGGCGATATCCGAAGCTGATCGTCACAACATCCGGGGTGAGCGAATTTCTGTTGACACCATCCCATTGGTCGGGGAGGAGCGCCTGGCGGATGCCGTTCGAGCAGTTGCTCGGCTGCACCGCGCCCAGGTCCTGGTGTTGGCAGGCGCCTTGATGGGTGGCGAGATCACCCAGGCAGTCAAGGAGATCCAGGCTGCGGGGATGGTGGTCCTCTGCACGAGCATGGCTGGCTCGGTTCCAGATGTCGCCGACCTTGTCGTCAGCGATCCCCTCGAGGCTGGTGTGATGGCGGTGATGCTGATTGCGGACACCGCGGCCTTCTCTATCGACCAGGTTCGCGGTCGCAGATTCTAGAAGCCTGGCCGAAATGGTGGGCTCCGTCTGCTTTTTGGCCGGTTCCTACGTCTGGGTTAGGTCTACCGAGCGTGTCAGGCCTAGCCTGGCACGTGCGCAAAGGGGAACCGAGGTGGATACAGAGTGGCTGCATCACGCCCAGATCAGAACGAGCTGGGTCGGTCTAATTCAGTCTCTTGGCCGTGCGCCTGCAATGGCCCGGGGCCTGGGGCGCCAGTGCTCGGCGGCCCAGAGGCTCGGCGAGAGGGGGCGGAACCCGAAGTCACGGGCGATGCAGTCCAAGCCGTCCCCAAGATTGTCCGTTTGGAGCGTACGCAGCTCGTCCGGCACTACAAGGGGATTGGGCATCACCGCTTCCATCACATGAGCGGCAAGCAGCAGCAGCGGAATCGGAATCGAGAGCTGCGGTTTGCGAATTCCCCTCGCCCGGGTGAAGATATTAAAGAGAGTCTGATAGGTCATCACTTCTGGTCCGCCCAAGTCCAGCGAGCTCCCGAATAGGTCCTCCCGGCCAATGGCCAGGGCAATGCACTTTGCCGCATCCTCGCGCACGATCGGCTGCAGACGGGTCTGGCCCCCGCCGGGCAGGACCAAGATCGGCCCGAACTTGGCGGCCCGCTCGAAATCGCTGAGGACGCCGCCATCATTGCCGAGAATGAAGCTGAAACGAAGGACGGTGGTCGGGACGCCACTGCCCCGCAACTCCTGCTCTCCCATCCAGCGGGAAGTCAGGTAACGAAGGCGGGGTGTGGGCGAGGCGCCTACAGCGCTAACCAGCACGACGCTTTTGATGCCCGCTAAACGGGCCGCCTCGCCTAGGAGTCGGGGCCCATCGGCATTGACCGAAATTAGAGATTGGGGATGGTCTCGGCGCACAGCCACCAGGCTGACCACGTGATCTACGTCGCGGCAGGCGATCTGAAGGCTGTCGAGGTTCAATGCGTCTCCGATCCGCACCTCGACGGGCCTACTGCCCCAGCCGGGAACCCGCGCCTGATTACGAACCATGACCCTCAACTGATGGCCACGGTCCGATATTGCCTGGCCCACTGCCCGGCCCAAAAAGCCGGTGGAACCAAGGAGCAACACCCTCTCCCCCATCTCCCCATCCTAACCCGCCTAGCCCGCAACTGGCGAGTCGTGCCATGCTCAATCGAATGGAAGGGTTGTTCGCCGGCGTCGGTGTTGGCATGGCGGCTCTCGCGCTGGGTGTGGTCGGGATCTGGAGCGCCGTCAGCACTCGCCGCCGGCGCGCTGAGATCGCTGAGACCTATCGATCGACCGGTGGGGTTTTCTTCACCGCCATTCAAGTCGGTTGCGGGTCGATCCTCATCCTCGCGGGACTGACCATCGTGGTTCTGG
>DASZFH010000195.1:0-3674 GCA_035939985.1 Candidatus Dormiibacterota bacterium | reverse complement strand
AGGGCGGCCAAACAGGGGGCGGTCTCTACCTGGCAATCTTGGAGAGCCCCTCTCACTCCCAACTCGACGATGGCCCGCCGTGTGATAACAGCGGTAGTCACTTTCGTGAGATTAAAGGTTGGGGGTAACAGATTGCTTCGTCAAATTTGATGAAGCCCGGTTAGTGAAGATCCAGCCTCAAAGTCATTACCTTTGGCGACCCCAATCTCGTCCTCCCCGACGATGCCCGGGAGGTGGCCTGGCAGGCACCATGGAGACGTTCCCAAACGAAGGGACACGGGGGATCGGTCGGAGTCAGGTAATCCCAATTTCACGGAGGACTAGAGGAATGGTTAAGTTGATCAAGAGTTTGTTTGCGGTTGAGGAACTGGGCGTGGCTGGGGGCTGGACCCTCTAACACCCGAAGGTCTAGATGAAACCAGGGCTCACCCTCAGGGTGGGCCCTTTTTTTTTAACTTCAGAGTAGGCATTAATTTGGGGGAGTGGGCCATAAAATGGCGCCAATGCTTCCGCCCTTAGCAGATCTGCCTCGCGCAGCTAGAGCCTACATCGTTCTAGTAGTTTGCGCCGGTGTCGCGATTCCCGCCGTGCTGTGGCCGATCTCCCCGATCGTCCAAGGGTCGCTGCCAAAGCTGATCTATCTGGCGATCGTGGTCCAGGTGGCTGGCCTGATGCCGATTCGCCATCGGATGGGTGTCTATCACGTGACGACAGGACCTCTGGTGGCAGCTGGCTTGTTATCTCCTGGCCCTGGTGTGGCATTGGTGGCCTGGCTCTTTTCATTCGATGGCCGTGTTCCTGGTAAAGACACGAGGTGGTGGACCGTGCTCGTAAATCGGGCAGTTTTTGCGATTGCTCACGGGGTTGCGTCGGTTATTGTGTTCCGACTGATTCCATCCACATCTGGGGCGCTGCCAGTGAAGACCGTGGTTTACGGCCTCGGGCTCATCGCCCTCAACTGGCCTCTAACCGCGATGGCATTCTCCCTGCTGCACCAAAGGCCGTTCTGGCCGCTGTTGAGGGAGAATCTCAGTCTGGCCACATTGCGGTCGAATCTCGTCTTGGCCTTCACCGGTGGCCTGCTGTATCTCGTACTTCTCCAGCCGGTGGGGTACTGGATGGGTATCGGATTCTTAGGAATCCTGGTTGCCGTTCGTGCCAACATGGCTGATGCCAACCGCCATGAGGAGATGAAAACCCAAACTCTGGAGCTCGCGGCCCAGGCTCTCGACGCCCGCGACAGTTACACCGAGTCCCACTCGGTTCGCGTCGCCGACCTTGCCGGGCGATTGGGCGAGGCGATGGGGCTTGGTCCCCGGGAGATCGACAATCTGCACCTAGCCGGGAGCTTGCACGACCTGGGCAAGATCGGTATCAGAGACAGCGTGCTCAACAAGTCGGGGCCCCTGACCAATGAGGAGTGGGAGCTGATGAAAACCCACCCCGACATCGGAGCGGACATGGTCGCCAAACACTCGGCGTTGGCTCACGTGGCACCGATGATCCGCCACCACCACGAGCGCTGGGATGGGCGCGGCTACCCCCACCAGCTCCAGGCCCGAGAGATCCCGCAGGGAGCTCGGATACTGGCGGTGGCCGATTCCTTTGACACCATCACCTCGCCTCGTCACTACCGAACCGGTGTTATGACTACGCAGGAGGCGGTAGTGGACATCGCTTCCCGAGCGGAGGTGTGGTACGACCCCGCCGTGGTCCATGCGTTGCAGCGGGTCTACCCCGCCCCCGCCCCCAAACGTCGGGTGCAGCGCCCAAGTCGTAAAGTCAAGCCCAAGCAGGTTGGTGCGGCCGAACCCGTGGCGGTCGGCGAAGGTCAGTAGGAGCTTCTTTCTGTTGCCTCGTCCCCGGACGAGTAGGCCTGGGTCAGACACCGCGCATATTCAATCGCATCCTCCACGCTCATGGCGGCTCCTTCCTTCGCGAGTTCGGCCGCCCTCGCTTCCCCGACCGTAGCTCGCATGTCTTCGACAAGCTGTTCGCCTTGCTGACCGAAGGCCCAAGTCCCGTCCACGGCACCAACGTGTCTGTTGATACTTCTCGCCAACCCGCGAAGCCTCAGGGAGGCTTCCGGTTGGAGATCTGCAGCAGCCGCGAAAGCGAGGGCTCTGAATGCTTCCGCGAGGTAATGCTGGTCGCCCATGTTCTGGCAGAGTTCAAGAGCCTCCATTAGAGCCTCCTGTGCTGCGGGGACCCTTCCCTCAACGCGCTCTAAATGCCCTAGCAGAATCAATCCGGGTGCGATGAGATGGGAGAGGCCACCATCCCGATACATGGTAATCGCGCGGTTGATGCGGCTACGGCCGGTCGTAGCGTCCCCCAGGACCCAGTCGCACTCACCCAGATTGGCGAGAGCTGGGCCGAACAGGGGTTCACCGTCCCCCAGCTTGGTCGCTTCGATGAATCGGGCTTTTGCGTCCTCCCATCGTCCGGCCTGAACGTAGGCCATGCCCGCCAGGTTGATTAGTCCTGCCTGCAAGTACCTATCATCCGTACCTTCCAACAGCGACAGGCCTGTCTCTACCACTTCGGATATTTCGGCTGCATCCATGCGGTACAGGATTTGCGCCAGCATCATGATCATCAATCCACGACGCTGCACAGGCCCCCCGGGTCGGACTAAGCCTTTTTCGAGCCACCGCCGGCCCTCCGACATTAGGCCTCGGTCACTCCAGTACCGAGCCCAGTTCGCGGTCAGATCGAGAAAGAGTTCTCCATCATGTGCGTCGGACCATTCAAGAGCGGCACAAGCGTTGTCGTACTCGGCTGCAAGGTATTGCAGGAACCCAGGGCCCTGCGGGGTTCTCCGAACCTGTTCCAGGGGCTCGGCCAAGGCGGAATACGTGATTGCGTGCAGCCTCCTGGTTGGGTCCGCCTCCGCCGCGGCGTCCAGCTTTTCTGCCGCGTACTGGCGAAGCGTCTCGAGCAGCCGATATCTCGACCGGCCAGCAGGTCCCTCATCAACCAGGACCAACGATTTGCGGACTAAGTTGCCAATCAATCCACTCACCTCGTCCGCCATGAGCGGATCCCAACCGCATACGGGTCCGACGGCCTGAAGGTCGAACCCACCGGCGAACACTGACAGGCGCCGGAAGAGGACCTTCTCCTGGTCGCTGAGCAGGTTGTGGCTCCAGTCCACCGCCCGGCGCATGGTTTGATGCCGGGGCAGGCGAGATCGACTGCCGGCTTCAAGCAGGGCGAAACGGCTATCGAGCCGGTCCAGGATTTCCTGCGCCGACATCGCCAGCATCTGACCGGCCGCCAGTTCCAGGGCCAGCGGAATGCCGTCCAGCCGCCCGCAAGCCCGAGCGATCGCGCTCACCTCGGAATCGGACAATTCCCGGCCGGATCGGACAGCCTGTGCCCGGTCGAGGAATAGTTCGACCGACTCAAAGGCGTCGAGCCCACCGACGGCAGCGAGGTCCGCGCCAGCGGGCGCTGTTAGCGGCGGCACCAGCCAGACTCGCTCGCCATCGATGTCGAGCGTTTCCCGACTGGTGATCATGATCTTCACCTCGGGGCAGGAGCTCAGGATCGCGTCAACAACCTGAGCGCAGGAGTCGAGTAGGTGCTCGCAGTTGTCCAGAACCAGGAGCAGGCGCCGGTCCTGCAGGCCTTCGACCAGCCTTTCCAAGGGCGGAGTCTGATCGCCCTCG